>JAUWFX010000019.1 GCA_030606765.1 Dehalococcoidia bacterium | reverse complement strand
CCTGAACCAAGCTTTACATCAGCCATATCAAAACAATGTATTTTACCCCGGTCACTCAAGTGTGTCAATTACAGGGTGGTAGAGGTAAGTTATCGTGATTGACAAATAGTAGTAAAATGTGATAAAAATACAGTACCTTGGTGGGAAAGAACATGGCGTTAAAGGGGAAAAAGCCCGACTTTGATTCGATAAATAGGTTCCTTGCAAGGAAGGGGTTCTCCCTTTTTGTGAAAGTAGTAGATAAATATGCTCCAGATAGGCTGCTGCTTTTTGCCCTTAAGTTTTTGGACAATCATGTCCCAAATAGGTTGATTTCTTTCGCAATTAAGGGGGTCGAGAAATTAGCTCCTCGTAGGCTGCGCTCTACTGCTATTGCTGCCGCTGATGAGTATGTCCCTGACGAGGTAGCGAACTCGAGAAAGATCTGCGCTGTCCTTGCTGCAGTAGGGAAGTACATTCCAGACGAGATAATTCCCCCTGAGTCCACAGCAAGGTGGGAAAATCTTAGAACAAAGTTCCATATTCCGAAATTAATAGCGAGCAGGCAAAAGTGAGCCTGTGGACTTGATATAGCTATTTTCGTCGTAGCTCCTCACGATGTTGGTGAGGGAGAAGCAGGGTACTGAATGCAGTACAAAAAGGTCTGTGTTAAGTCTTTTGGTTATGAACTTCCTAGGAATATTGTTACATCTTTGAGCCTGGAAGAACGACTAGCCCCGATATATGACAAATTCAACCTTTCCTACGGGCGCCTGGAATTGATGACTGGAATCCGCGAACGGCGATTCTGGGATGATGACATAACGCCGAGTCACGCCGGTATAAAAGCGGCAGAAAAAGCCATTAGCAAGTCTGGAGTCAAAAAAGAGGATATTGGATGCCTGCTCCATACCTCGGTATCCCGTGATTTCCTGGAGCCAGCGACAGCCACCGTGATCCATAACTCTTTGGGCCTTCCCCCCACAGCTACCATTTTCGACATCTCCAATGCCTGCCTCGGTTTCATCAACGGAATGGTAACTTTGGCAAATATGATTGAGTTGGGTCAGGTAAAAGCAGGAATTGTGGTTGGCTGTGAGAGCAGCAAACGAATTATTGATGCAATAATCGATAAACTCTTGGAAGACCCGGACATCACCAAAGAAAAGGTCAAAATGGCCTTGGCCACTCTAACTTTGGGGTCAGGAGCAGCGGCAGCGGTGTTGACGCACTCCTCCTTATCGCGAAACGGGCATAAGCTTCTTGGTGGGGTAACGCGCGCAGCCTCACAGCACAATGATCTTTGCCGTATAAAAGACGATACCTGCTTCTTCGACCCGAGGATTTCGGCTGACATGTACACAAACTCTACTGAGCTCCTCAAAAATGGGGCAAAATTGGCACCGGACACCTGGGAGGCTGTAAAACAAGAACTTGAGTGGAAGAACCCCGACGTAAATAGGTTTTTTACTCATCAGGTTAGCGCCGTGCATAGTAAATTGTTGTTTGAGATCCTGGGACTAGATAAGGCAAAAGACTTTTCCACTGTAGAATATCTAGGAAACATTGGGTCGGTTTCACTGCCCATTACCATGGCTATCGGAATTGACCAGGGTCGCCTTAGCCCTGGTGATAAGGTTGCCATGCTGGGGATTGGCAGCGGCATAGTCTGTCTTGTGCTGGGTCTAGAATGGTAGAGAAAATGGCCCCAGCAACATGAGGTTAGAGAGATACTCCTTAGGAGCAATGCAACTAGATTTCTTCAAGCTGTTCTAATATATACATTTTTGATGGAAGTTATATCCCATGATGGCAAGGAAACCTAACGAAGCACGAATTGTAATTACCGGGGTTGGCCTGACAGCGCCAAACGGAAATAACCTGGCGGAATTTCGAGAAAGTCTACTTACTGGCAAATCCGGGATCCAAAAATTCACCGTCCGCTATATGGGTGAAGTATTGGCTGGTGTATGTCACTTCGATCCACTGAGGTATCAAAAAAAGAAGGAATTGCGCCGGGGAACAAGGGCAGGATCTGTTGCTATCTACTGCGCTCAAGAGGCAATGGCTGATGCCAAATTAGACTTTGCCTGCCTTGATAAATCGAGGATTGGCGTCTATGTCGGGATTACTGAGCATGGTAACGTGGACACGGAAAAACAAATCTACGAAATTAAGCAATTCGATTACAATACAACGTTCGTGTCACACCATTACAACCCAAGAATAGTGGCCAACAATCCAGCCGGTGAAGTAACCTTGAATATGGGAATTACTGGACCACATTACACATTGGGGGCCGCTTGTGCTGGCGGTAACATTGGACTTATACAAGGCTTGCAAATGTTGCTGCTGGGTGAAGTTGATTTAGCTCTAGCTGGCGGGGTTTCAGAGACTATTCATGCCTTTGGTGCTTTTGCCAGTTTTAGGAGTGAAGGTGCTTTGGCTTCTCATGCAGACCCTGAAAAGGCTTGCCGCCCCTTCGACAAAGATAGGAATGGCGTGGTTGTTTCCGAAGGCGGCTGTATCTACCTTGTGGAAAGATTAGGCGATGCGCTGAAACGAGGAGCCAAGATTTACGGTGAAATAGTAGGATATTCTATCAACTCAGATGCTTTTGATTTCGTTCTCCCAAACGCACAAAGGCAAGCTGAGTGCATGAAACTCGCCCTCAATAAGGCCGGCATTTCTGCGGGAGATATCGATATCATCAATACACATGCGACTGGAACTCGTGAAGGGGATGTCGCGGAGTGCCAGGCGATAAGAGAAGTCTTTGGTAACCATATCAATGTATATATAAACAACACCAAGAGTTATATTGGTCATACAATGGGGGCAGCCGCCGCTCTAGAATTGGCGGGGAATTTGCCTTCCTTTGAAGACTCTATTGTCCATCCCACGATCAATCTGGATCACTTAGACCCTGAGTGTCCTCTTAGCAACCTGGTTATTAATAAGCCCATGAAGGTTGACAAGGTCAACTATATATTGAATAATTCCTTTGGAATGCTAGGTATCAATTCGGTCGTCATTATAAAAAGGTTTGAAGAATAAACTTGGAAACGCTATTTTCAAATAAACAAATGGGGGGTACATGACCAAGCAAGAAATTAAATCCGTCCTTATGGAAATTGTTGCCGAAATTATACCGGATGAGGATCTGACCAATCTTAAGGGCGATATCCCAATACGAGAACAAGTCGAATTGGACTCAATGGATTTCTTAGACATCATTATGGAGCTACGAAAACGTTACGGTATCGAAGTTCCTGAGGATGACTATATGCAATTAGCCACATTAGATAGCTCTGTAGCTTATCTAGAGCCGCGGATGAGAGACCTTTAATCGGTAGGGTTAATAGGCCAGAAGCACAAATTTTTATCGTATTTCCCCCGAGGATTGAAGGTCAGGTTAGCTTCTGTTTTTAAAAAGAGCCGGACTATGGATTACGATGTTCTAATTATCGGTGCAGGCATGTCTGGCCTTGCTGCTGGTATTAGATTGGCCTACTACGATAAAAGGGTTTGCATCATCGAAAAACATTATCGTGTTGGGGGGCTTAATTCCTTTTACAACCGTGGGGGACGTAAATTCGATGTTGGCCTTCATGCTATGACCAACTATGTTCCTAAGGGTGTTAAGTTAACGCCACTGCCAAAGCTGCTACGGCAGCTCAAGTTAAAACCTGAAGATTTTGCTCTTTGCCCACAACGGATGTCCGCAATTAAATTTCCCGATAAAACCCTCAAATTTAATAACGACCTCGACTTCTTTGTCCAGGAGGTGGTCGATAATTTTCCAGCGCAGGCTGACAATTTCCAAAGACTGCTTAAGACTATTTTCGAATATTACGAACTGAACTTGTATGCCAAACCAATTTCGGCTCGTGAAGTTGTGGGCTCCATTATTTCTGACCCACTCCTTATCGATATGGTTTTTTGTCCACTTATGTTTTACGGAAATGCTCAAGAAAATGATATAGAGTTCGGCCAGTTTGTCATTATGTTCAAGGGCATCTACTGTGAAGGTTTTGCCAGACCTCAAGCTGGGGTGCGTCAGATCCTTGACGTGCTGGTGAGAAAATACAGGGGTTGCGGCGGTGAATTAAAAACGAGGTGTGCAGTAACAAGTATTCAAGCTGCCAATGGCAGAGTTGAATCTATCTTGCTCGAGAACGGTGAAGTTCTCACAGCCGACAAGATACTATCATCCGCTGGTTATGTTGAAACCATGAGACTCCTGTCTAACTATGATCCCACAGGGATAGAGGATAAAGCAGGGCAACTCTCCATGGTAGAGTTTATTACGGTGCTGGACAAGCAACCTGCTGAGATGGGACACGAAACAACCATCATCTTTTATAACAATTCAGATAGATTTGATTATCGAAAACCTGACGAGCTAGTCAACGTTTCCAGCGGTGTTATCTGCTGCCCCAATAATTTTCAATACGAAAATCCCCTGCCAGAGGGCATGATCAGAATAACTAACCTGGCTAACTTCGACCTCTGGGACAGATTGGGTAAAGAAGAGTATAATGCCCAAAAGGCTGCCTGGCTTGGAACCTCTCTCAATGAAGTGGTAAAACTCATACCTGATTTTCGTGATTCCATAGTCTTTACGGATGTCTTCACTCCCAAAACAATCCACAGATTCACTAGCCACATAAATGGCGCGGTCTATGGGACGCCCAATAAAACCAAAATGGGGATAACTCATCTAGAAAATCTGTTTATTTGTGGCACTGACCAGGGATTCTTAGGAATTGTCGGAGCGATGCTTAGTGGTATCTCCATGGCAAATCTCCACGTTCTACAGAAGGCATGAAAAACAGAGATTCAATGAGCCGCGATTGGTTGAAAGATACAAAATCAGAATACGATGTAATTGTCATTGGCAGCGGCCTGGCAGGATTGACATGTGCCAATATGTTGGCCAGAGGAGGATATTCAGTTTTGCTTCTTGAACAACATTTCAACCTTGGTGGATTGGCTACGTGGTTCAAGAGAAAGGGAGGACACATCTTTGATATCTCCCTGCATGGATTTCCAGTAGGTATGATTAAAACCTGCCGTAAGTATTGGAACCCAGAAATTGCTGACTCAATCGTTCAACTCAAAGGGATTCGATTGGACAACCCTCAGTTCTCCCTTACAACGACTTATGATAGTGATGATTTCAAACGTGTCATGCAGGAGCACTTCAAAATACCCAGAGAGACTATTGATAACTTCGTTAGCGCACTCAGAGGCATGAACTTTTACGATGACCAAACCATGACTACCAGAGAGCTTTTTGAAAAATTTTTTCCCGGTCGTCATGATATTGTCCGCATGATAATGGAACCGATCACCTATGCCAATGGATCAACCCTGGATGACCCTGCGATAACCTACGGGATTGTCTTTTCGAATTTTCTAAACAAAGGTGTTTATACCTTTCAAGGTGGGACGGATAAGATTATTGGAATGATGCGGGCGGAGCTTATAAAAAATGGTGTCGATATTCGAACCAAATGCCTGGTGGAAAAAATTGGCATCGAGGACAAAAAGATTGCCGGAGTGGGAGTGAACGGAAAAATGATCAAAGGTAAAGCTGTTGTCTCCAATGGTAATTTATTATCAACCATCCACAGACTGGTCGGAGACGAGAATTTTTCTGAAAGCTTTATTGAAGAGGCCAAAAAAGTGCGCCTCAATAACAGCAGTTGTCAGGTGTATATGGGTATCAAAAAGGGCGAGAAAATCGACTACATAGGGGATTTGCTTTTTACCTCAGAGGCGGAGAAATTCGATTCCGAAGAACTTCGCAGCAAAAATACTACCAGCCGGACCTTCTCAATCTACTATCCACAAACCCGGCCGGGCTTTAATATGTACTCCATTGTTGCCTCCACTAATGCCAATTACGAGGACTGGGCATTCTTGTCCGAAGAAGAATACCGTGCTGCTAAGGAAAATTTGGTTCAACGAACGCTTAATGCTTTGGAGAAATATGTTCCTAAGATTCGAGATAAGGTAGACCACCTGGAAGCCGCCACCCCAAAAACATTTCAAAGGTATACGCTCCATTTGAGCGGAGCCTCTTTCGGCACCAAATTTGAAGGGTTAAAGATTAGTATGGGGCTTCCCAAAGATATACCAGGGCTTTTCCACACCGGCTCAGTAGGGATTATAATGTCAGGGTGGCTAGGCGCAGCTAATTACGGAGTAATTGTTGCCAATGACGTGGACAAATTTATCTCATCAGGGGCAAGAAATGTATGAGTTTAAAGGACAAACTGTCATCGTCACCGGTGGAACCAGAGGGATAGGCAAGAGCATTGCCGAGAGTTTCCTGAAGGTAGGTGCCAGAGTTATTGTCACCTATACCTCAAATGAAGCTGCGGCGGCACAATTTAGAAAAGACAACAGCCAGTTTGCCGAAAATATTGATATCCAAAAACTTGATGTGGCCAAGTACGAAGAGGTGGAAAAGTTTTTCAAATACATAGACACGAAGTACGGGGGCTTTGAAGTCCTGGTGAACAATGCCGGTATCCGAAAGGACTCTGTCTTGGCGATGATGAAGGAATCGGACTGGCATGATGTAATGAATGTCAATCTCGCTGGAATCTTTTACATGTGCAAATTTGCTGTCAAGAGTCTGATGCGCAAACGATATGGACGGATTATCAACATAAGCTCTGTGATGGAAAAATACGGTTTTGAAGGCCAAGCGAATTACGCAGCTTCAAAGGCAGGCCTGAGTGCATTGACTAAATCGTTGTCCAAGGAAGTCGCCACTCGGGGTATTACGGTTAATTGTGTCTCTCCGGGATTTATTGCCACCGAATTAATTGAAGACCTGCCAGATAAATTGCGTGAATCCTACTTGGCCAGGATTCCCTTAAAAAGATTTGGAAGCACTGAAGAAGTGGCCGCTTGCGTTCTTTTCTTGGCTTCTAAAGAGGCGTCATATGTTACCGGTTCTACTCTTGAGGTGGCTGGAGGATTATGAGATGGAGGAGATTCTAAATGCCATACCCCATCGTCCACCATTTTTGTTTGTCGATAGGATCGTGGAATTAAGCGGAACAAAAATCAAAACAACGAAAGAAATAAACCCCGATGAGCCAGTGTTCGAAGGACATTATCCAGGACAACCAATTATGCCCGGGGCACTTATCTGTGAATCTATTTTCCAAACAGGCGCCATCTTGCTCTCCAAAATGATGGGCAGTATTGGTGAAGGTATTCCTGTTTTGACCCGAATTAATAACGCCAAGTTCAAAAGCATCGTTAAGCCCGGCAGCACCTTAGATATTGAAGCGGAACTGGTGGAAAAAGTCAGTAATGCCTATTTTATGAAGGGCAAAGCCTCAGTTGGCGGCAAGACCTCGGTCACAGTCGAGTTTACCGTCACCTTGGCTAAAGAGGCATCCTGAGGGGAGAGGATGATAATGGACAGGGGGTCTAAGAGGAAAGTATACGGAAGCTGGAGGGAGTTTTTTCCTGATTTGCTCTTCATGTTAACAAACACGACACGGCTCACAAGAGTATATAGGGGAGGGCTGCCACCCGCCCTCAGGGAAAGGCTGATGGTTGCGGCTGCCGCAGTATACGGTTGCCGCTTCTGTTCCTGGCTTCACACCAGAGAAGCGCTAAGAATCGGGGTTGACAAAGAAGAGTTAGCGAGGCTCGTCGGGGGTGTCATGGAAGGCTGCCCTGAAGAGTACAGCATCGCAGTGCTTTACGCCCAGCACTGGGCCGAGTCCAATGCTCACCCTGACCCCGAAGCTGTTCACAGGCTAGAAGAGACCTACGGCAGAGAAAAGGCAAAGTTGGTCGATGTAGTGCTCCGCCCAATCCGGTTGGTCCTCTTCGTGGAAGACTTATGGGGTTCCTTTCTCTATCACATCTCCTTCGGCAGATGGGGGAAACAGAAAAGATAAGGAGTAACATATGGATTTCCTAGACATTGCGGGTAAGATTTTTCTTGTTTTTGGGGTAGCTAACAAGAAAAGCGTCGCCTTCGCCGCCGGACAGGTTCTTTCCGAGGCAAAAGCACATGTAATCTATAGTGTTCGATCAGCAGAAAGAAAAGAGAGTGTTTCCAAAATCCTTCCTGGTGCTGATATCTTCGTGTGTGATGTCGAACGGGAACACGAAATTAAGAAACTTGCTGAAGATATTTCCAAAAAGTATCCCAAAATTCACGGTATCGTTCATTCCATAGCTTTTGCAAATTATGAAGAGGGACTTAAGCCATTTCACGAAACAAAAAAGAAAGACTTCCTGCAGTCGATTGATATCTCCTGTTATTCATTAATCGCCATTGCCAATGAGTTTAAAGACCTGTTGGATGAAAAGGCATCGATAGTTACCATATCAATCTCAACCACCAAAATAGCAGCCGAACCTTACGGTTTTATGGCCCCCGTAAAAGCTGCCCTGGACTCAACCCTGTGCTTTTTAGCTAAATCCTTCAGTTCGTTTTCTCAAGTCAGATTTAACTCAGTTAACGCTGGGCCGCTGAAAACCTCGGCATCCGCAGGAATACCAGGATCCGTCAATTATTACCTTTATACTGAAAAATTAACGCTTCGTAAAAAAATTCTAACTGCCCAGGAAGTAGCCAATACAGCAGTATTTCTCTTGAGCGATCGCTCCAGTGGCATTAATGCCCAAGGGATCATCGTGGATTGCGGAATGTCAGTCAACTACTTTGATAAGGATATTATTGATAAGGCAACAAGGTTTTAGTAAGCCAATGACTTTATTTCCTGTAGTCATGCCAGTTATCGAAGTAGGGCATAAACCTCGAGGGAAAGACAAGGTAGACCATCTAAGCCAAAGTGCTCGTGAGGCGCTAAAACTGAGTGCCGAAAAAAGCAGAGTAACGCTTGGAAAACTGCTTAAGGACGAAAAGGGCGCCCCATGGCCCGTTAATGGCAATTACTGGTCTCTTTCCCACAAACCTGAGTACGTGGCGGCGGTGGTTAGCAAAGATAAGGTCGGGATCGATATTGAAGAAATGAAGCCCCGATCCGAATCACTCTTTGCCTATGTGGCAAGTGACGCAGAATGGGGGCTAAAAGACAAGTCTTGGGATACATTTTTTCGCTATTGGACGGCGAAAGAAGCCATTCTGAAGGTCATCGGAATTGGCATAAGCGGGTTGAAGACCTGTCGGATAATCTCAGTCCCCGACGAGAATTATATTATTTTGGACTATAAGGGGCATTCTTTTCTGGTAGAGCAATTAAGGTACAAGAACCACATTGTTTCCGTCCTCAAAGGCGACAACGAAATTGATTGGATAATTCTGGAAGACCTTAGACCCTGAGTTCTAGAGCCTAAACGAATTTAAAAGCACAATTCAAAGTGGTAGGTCATTAGATATTTTTAGTATTTCGAACTCTACATTCAGGATTTAACTGCGCAATATCTCTCAGGATACAGTTTCACCTGATGTATGAAGGCCTCTATCCTCATCTTTGCATTGGTCTGCTGTGGACCATCAACTGTTAGCTCTTATTTATGGAATTGCGAATATGGTTCACTTGTGACTATGAAATGGGAATATGTGAAAAATGGAAAGGTGAAAGGACATAGGTATTTCACCAGCGGCTGGGATTAAACCTTGCCCACCAGGAGAAGGTGAACTTTGTACAAATTCGGAATGTCAGCTTACACAAAGTGCCAGTTTATTAAACCATGCTGTATCTTTCGTGGTATAACTTCGCTTGATGTATAAAGGCCTCTATCCTTGTCTTTGCGTTGGTTTGCTTTAGCCCATCGTATATCATGTTGAGCACAGGGATACGATTGTGCTCCCTTTGTATCCCTCTATAAATAGCAGTGGATACAGTCCCATAAAGGCAATTTAAAGGGATGAGATTAGCTATACCGCTGCAGCCCTGGATAGCATAATTTTTCGCCTTAGCCACATTTACAGTTACTACTGGGTCTATATCATCACTTACATAAGGAGCGGCAAGCGTAACCATATCCTCAACCCTGGGGATCTTGCAATCTCGAAGCTCGTTTTTCATCATTCCCTCAATCTTTCCCTTCCAGTGCATAAAAGGAAACCTTCTAAAATAATAATAAAGGGCAGCGGGATATTTTCCCCTAGAGAAGTGCGTCTCCGGATATATCTCATTGAAATATACTGCATAATCTGTAGTAGTCGGCCCAAGCCTCGCTTCAGCGCCCAGTGACTCAAACTCTCTGATTATATCGTTGTTAGACCAGGCGTTCATGCAGGCATAGAACTCTCCTACGATACCTATAATTGGTCTATCTTCATTCTTAGTTGGAATCTCGTCCATAGCTGCTATTGAGCGGTTAAAAACCTGCCAAAATTTCCCTTTGATAATTCCAGAGGCTATCTCCTCTATGGCTTGTGCATAAACCCTGTCACTCTCCCCTTTATTTACTTCATAAGGGCGAATATGAAGCAACTTTTTTAATAAGACATCCGTAGCTAGCCAACCCTTCCAGGTAGCTGCCGCCCACTTTAATCCAAATAATTCAGTGGATTCATCATGGCGGATAGAGACAACCGGGGCAACTATAGGGATATGCCCCAAACCCAATCTCCTGAGAACCAATTTCTGAGACAATGCATATTGACCCAACCTGCAGGAACCATCGAAGTTAAGCATCATAAATGCTGCCCTATCGGGGTTAAAATCTTCAAGTTGGGTCATCCTGACTAAATCCCCTGTGGTAAGTAAATAGGGATGACATTCCTTGCCAGAGACGTATCTTCTTCCTATCTCCTCCGATAATTCATCAGACTCGGGCATAACTCGAGCATCTAGCCCCACGGAGTTGAGAGCAGCAGCCCAAATAACAGAGTGCCCAGAAACATAGGGAATATAGAAGGTTTTATCCAGTTCCCTAATCTTCTTTACTGGTTTGAAGATACTTATCCCACCAGAAGGTCTAATCACACTGAGGTCTTCCTGCCTTTCCTCCTTTACCCGCGTTTTCGGTCTACCAAGAGTATCGAGAAAGGCTTCAACCCTAGTGATCATTCCAGCATCACCGCTGTGCTCATCTACCTCCAGGAGTAGATAAGGATCCTCTTCCATGGTTTCCTCAAGATACTTCCAGAAGAAAGCATCAGGACCGCAGCCATAATTGGTGATTATTATAGGATTCAAGCTGGGGTTATTCTTAGCCAGTATCGCTGCCCTCAGAAGATTTTGTTCATTCTTCCAAACCAAGTTGGAGTAATGAGGCGGCAGTTCAATCCTATCCAGCGGCAGTAGATCAAAGGGAATGGCTAGTATTCCTAGATGTCGCAACTTCTTGGCGATATTTAGATTCAACTCTAAATCATGAACATTGTAAGGCTTGCCTATTACCACCACTGCTTCATTATCCTTCTTAAGTGTTTTAAGTATCTCTTGACCTCTTTCCCGACGCATCCTTTCGAATTCTTCTTGAGCCTTAAGCGCAGCCGTTATGGCTGAGACAATTTCCCCCTTTTCTTTTCCAAATTCCCTGCCTATCTTCTCCATCTGCCCCTTGAGATTCTCTTTTTCCTTTGCCATAAATATGCTAGGACTTATGATTTTTGCCTTATCTTTAAAAGCAGGCCTAAGCATGAAAGGGATACCCTGAATCAGAGGGCAGTTGTAGCTCCTGTTTACATCATCACTCTCCTTCTCCATGTCAATAATGCTGGGTAGGAATATACGGCCAACACCCTTTTCAATGAGATTTGCTACATGCCCATAGGCAACCTTCACCGGATAGCAGGTCTCAGCTAAAACCTGTTCAAGTCCCTTATGAATAAGCCTCCTATTAGTTTTGTCGGAGAGCACCACTTTAACTCCCAACTCCCCAAAAAACGTAGCCCACAATGGAAACTGCTCGAAGAACAGGAGCACTCGTGGAATGCCTATTACCGGAGAATTTGGGGCAAATTCATCCTCCTTATAATAGCGCATAAGCATTTCCTCTCGCTCTTTAAAAAGATCGGGAAGAACTTGGTCAGCGGTTTTCCCCCCCTTCAGTTCATATCTGTCACAAATACCACCATAAAAGGATTTGAAGTCGCCTCCGATGGATATCTTCTTTATTTGGCAGTGGTTGGGGCAATGCTGGCATTCAAAGGATTTGACCTCATATTCCCGGTCTATGAGGTCAAATCCGACGAAATTACTTTTCCCATACCCATGTCTCCTCTCCAGGGCAATCAACGCAGCACCTATGGCACCTGTGACATTGTAGTTCTGCGGGACCGTGATCTTCTTCCCTAAAATATTTTCGAAGGCAGCAAGTACACTCTTATTGCCGGCAACGCCTCCCTGAAAATATATCCTATCGCCAATTTCTTTATTCCCTACCACCTTTTCAATGTAATTATTGGCAATAGAGTAGGAAAGCCCCGCTAAGAGATCGACTTTCGGTGAACCAACCTGCTGGTGGTGTATTAAATCAGATTCCATAAAAACAGTGCACCGAGTCCCCAAATCGACAGGAGCTTTCGAGCTGAAAGCAAGCTTGCTAAACTCTTCGTCAATATTTACATCCAGTCTATCAGCCTGTTCTTGGAGAAAGGAGCCAGTTCCTGCAGCACAAACCTTGTTCATCTCAAAATCTACAACTACACCATTCTTCATGCGGATATATTTTGAATCCTGCCCCCCTATTTCAAATATGGTGTCTACTGTCTCATCGATATCCAGTGTAGCCTTAGCCTGAGCAGTAATTTCGTTAATTACGAAATCAGCGCTGATAAAGTCCGCTGTAAAATAACGCGCACTGCCGGTGGTCGCCACAGCTTGAACTTCAATAAGGTCCTTTATTTCATGACCTATGTCTTTTAATCCCTTCTTAACTGACTCAATGGGATTGCCCTCGGTCATAAGATACTTCGTCGCTAACAGCTTCTTGTTTTCATCCAGAACAACGATATTTGTACTTACAGCACCAACATCAACACCTATATACACCTTATTCTTTTGTTGCTTCCCAGAAATAAAACATTCATCCAAGGGAGTAGAACCATCTCCGTTATAAATCAATCTCCTTAAATGCCCTAGCTCAGCTTCATTGGCCTTTTTAGCTAAATAGTGCCTCAAGACCTCCGTTGCTACTTGAAGTCTGATAGGTGTGTCACCCTGTTTCTCCGAGGACGTGATTGCAGCCCCAAAGGCTCCCATGACCTTAAAGTACTCGGGAATAATCAGTTCCCCGGGCTTGAGTTCTAGCAGTTCTTCAAAAGCCTTAACCACCCCTTTATTGGCAGCCACGCCACCTTGAAAGGCTACTGGTTTTACGAATCTCCTCCCTTTACCTAAATTGCTTATATAATTTCTAGCCAGGGCATAACAAAGCCCAGCTATTATTTCTTCCTGTGATGTCCCCTCTTGCCTCAAATGGACCATGTCAGATTTGGCAAAGACACTGCACCTGCCCGCAATGGTAGCTGGTTTTTCAGCTCTCGTGGCTAAACTGCTGAACTCATCTATGGAAATCCCCAGACGATATGCTTGTTGATCAAGGAAAGAGCCAGTTCCCGCAGCGCATATCTCATTAAGGGCATGGTCAACGATGACTGTCCTTCTAGTTTTTTCATCCCGCTCCAAGAAAATCAGCTTTGAGTCCTGCCCTCCAATCTCGATAATTGTCCTAACCTCAGGATGGAAGTATGCAACAGCCTTTGCCTGACTAATAATTTCATTTTCTTTATCTACACCCATGACATCAGCTATAAGCTTACGTCCGCTGCCCGTGCATACAGCCCCACATAGTTCAGGAAAATCTTTCTCGAGACCCTCAAAAACATCTATCAATACTGGAATAGGTTGCCCCCTTGTCCTCTCATAGACACTTTCGAGTAGTTGGAGTTCCTTATCAATTACAGCTATGTTTAAGCTGACCGAGCCTATATCTATTCCCATAAAGGTTTTGCTCTGGCTTGTCATTCCGATTCCTCGATCCTTTTCTTTACTGCTTGGGCAATCTCGTCTGAAACCGCTTGACCACCCCGGCGCGCCAGCCAGGCTAAAGCCCCTGAGACTTCGCCGCCAATGGTCACCTTTGTCTTGCCATTTACAGGTTCCAAAGTGTAGAAACGTATTAGCTTAGTGCCCAAAGCTTTTCCTTTCATAACCACATTCCGCGCTGGGACAAACTCGGTAATCGTCATCAATAATTTAACCGTAAGCCTGCTTACTTTAGCTGTGACAGAAAGCTGTGAGCCTACTGTCAAAGGCTCCTTAGAGAGCCTCTCAATCTTCTTGATGGACGGCATCCATTGGGGCCATTGCTCAAGCTTGTCTATCAGCGCCCAGACTTCCTCGACAGGGGCATTAATGTCGGTGCTACTTTCAAATCTCAAGCCTGGCGGGCTCCTTTTTATGTAGTATCAAACAATACAATTTATATTATACATCATTGTACGATCTTACAGGGTAGCTCATTAAGCGTATCTAACATACCGATTTGTCTGGAAAAGCAACATAAGTTCAAGTAGGGGAAAACAGAAGAACGAGGATGAGAGGCGGCTGGGTTGCACATTACGATGAATTGTGCACGTCATACTTTTCTTGAGGTTAGATTGTTGTCGGTGATAAAATAGGTTTCAGAGGGCACCTCAAAATCGGTCTAGTATTCTATGAAGGTCAATCGGCGCATGAGCTTTAGCAGACCTGATATTATCCGACCTCCCAGTGAGTGGGAAAGCTATTTTCTCCCTTTAACCAGCGGGTGCTCCAACAACACCTGCACTTTCTGTGGATACTATGGCTCAAAGCTTCAGATACGAGACATCGTTGACATCAAGAGTGAAATAGATGCTATAGCCTTATTCACTCGAAGAGGCATGCGGCTTTCTGATGTTTCTAAGGTAGTATATGCCGTGGCTCAAGATTGGGACGGCAAGAGGGTATTTCTCCAGGATGGCGATGCACTTGTTTACCCCTTTCCCAAATTGAGAGAGGTTCTCCAATACTTGAATGAGAAACTACCCGGTGTCGAAAGGATTGGCACATATGCTACACCACAGGATATCCTGCGGAAGAGTTCGGATGAACTCAAGGAATTAAGACGGCTCAAGATGGGTATTTTCTATACAGGGCTTGAGACCGGTGATGATGAGCTGCTCCAGAAGATAGGTAAAGGGGTAAGTTCAGGCGAGGTGGTTGAGGCGGGAAGGAAAGTAAAGGAAGCCGGGATAAGCTTTTCTGTGACGGTAATTTTAGGACTTGGCGGTATCGAGGGAAGTAAGAAACATGTGTTTGAGACAGCTAAAGTGCTCACTGAGATTGACCCGGATTATGTCGGAGCTTTGACTTTGACCCTCGTCCCCGGTACCCCGCTCTATGAGCGGTGGGAACGGAATGAATTCCATCCTCTTTCCCCTTTCCAATCCTTGGAGGAACTGAGGTTAATTATGGAGAATTCCAACTTTACCGATTGCTTCTTTAGCTCCATGCATGCCTCAAACTATCTTTCCGTCCGCGGCAAGTTGCCACAGGATAGAGAGAGGATGCTTAAGGAACTAAAAGTAGTCTTGGCAGCAAGAGACCCTTCTTTGCTCAGGCCTGAATTTCTCAGAGGTCTATGACTTTGACGGCACCAATAGTAGATTTCCTGGAAAGTCTAACAAAGAGAGCAGGTAGTATGTTATTCACACAATCTGGCTTTCTGTGCAGCAACATTACGATGTCCGGTGCAGTTAATCTACTGTAGGAACAAATTCAGTCAACCACTATGTACTTGCCCTCTCCTACACCTAGTCCGTGCTTTAATGCAGTAGCAATTTGTGGTAGTTCCCATGGATTGGCAGGGATCTTATTAGAAGCCCGGTAATCTAAGAGCACCTTCATTGCCTCGACATCGATAGCAATAAGGTCACCAGAAGCAAGCACCAAGCCTGGCTCGACCAATTGGCCCTTATCCGGTCCGCCAGATACGAAGGCTTTCCTGCCATCCATGACGATGAGATCGGGCTGCCAACAAAGACTTATTTCAGCCAACTTCTCCTGCAAATGACCAAGGTGAAAACTACGCCGTTGCCCAGGAGCAACAAAGCCGAAGACAAGTTTAATTGCACCAGAAAATACACCAAGGTTGTGAGTCTTCATGCATGGCAGGTAAACCATCTTATCAGCTTCGTAAGCGGAGCGAGGCATTATAACTTTACTTAAATAATCTCCATTGATCCTGATCTGTACCCAATCATTAGACCTATCTTCAAAAGCAATAAGTTCAACACCTAGCCTTTGAGCTAACTCGGGGACACCGAGTTGATTGAAGACTTTTCTAGTTGGCCGCCAAACGCCACCAGAGCTCTCACCAATGGTGACTTTAGCCCCAGTTTCCAGGATAAGTTCAATCACGACTTGAAGAAATGCCAAGTCAGTAGCTGCTGGGAACGGGTCTGGGCTGTTGAAATTTGGTTTTACAAGAACTCGGTCACCCCTACCAATGGTTTGTTTTAAATTGCCCATTAATGCAATAGCTTGGCCAATAGCTAGCCGAATATCCCCTTTTGCTTTCATTTTGGCTACGGCTGGCTGGTTATTCCTGAGCCACGGATTACTCCTTCGTGGCTTAGGCTCTACACATGGAATACCCCTTGGTATCCTGTCGCCTAGAAAGTGATAGACTCCAACAACTCTGTCAAAGAGAATCGCCATATGACATCCGGAGCAGAGTCAGACATCTCGTAATCTTCGCATGGTCTGCCGAATTCATTATGCAGCAATTATTAATCTCTGTCCAGCCTTCTATAGATCCTAAGGCGGCTATTTATTTCCTGGAACCTAATAAACTGTGGGCTCTCTTAACAAAATGGCTCAAAGTTCAATCGACTATGATGATATGGAAATTTTTGTAGCTATTGATTAGTCTACGGTATGAGAGTATGATTTGTAGTTAAGCTGCAGACTATGTATTCGAGAAATAACCCGAAGAATCATTAAATTAACAAAATTCCAATACGAGCATGGCTATTTCGAAAATACTACTTATTTCAAAGATTGTGTTGCTGTTACTCTGAAACCGTGAGATTGGGAGCGAGCTAAAAAGTGAGTATAAAAAGCGATGGTTTGGAAGAAGCCGTAGAATCAGTGAAAGCTAAGAAATCTGAGGAACGGATGGTTCCAACCATCTGTTCATTATGCGGCCCAATGCCGGGATGTGGACTAAACTGCTATGTTAAAGACGGCAGATTGATAAGAGTTGAGGGCATGAAGGAGGCTCCTACGAACAAAGGCACATTGTGCCCCAAGGCATTCGCC
>JAUWFX010000052.1 GCA_030606765.1 Dehalococcoidia bacterium | reverse complement strand
GTTCCTGTTCCTGGTGCTTCTCCACAACTCAGTCCCGATGCAGCCAGCATAGCCAGAATAATAACCGCTGATAATAAGAGGTTTCTCATGCTTGTCCCCCTTTGTAGCATCTCAGTTTATATTATATCATCTTCCTTTAATTGTTGACTATCAGCTTGATTGTCGGTTTTAAGATGTAGCGAGAACCAGCTACATGTATAGCTCCAGGTTCACTAACGTCAAAGTCTGCGGTAACCGTCACAGTCTCGTTAGCAGTCACTTCAAATCGGCCTATCGCTTTATAACCTGTCGTATTACCGCTCGGGACGAAGAGAGGCTCGGTGGAGTTATCGGCAAATTCGATATAACAGCCCGGACTGGTCGGGGGTGAACCCATTTCTGGGATATCCAGCATAAAACGAATTTGAGTGTAATTCCCGACAGGTAATGTGAACTCACCTAATAAAGTGGAATTTCCTCCGGTTAGCTCCAATAAGTCATATATTCGAGGGCCTTCAAATTCTTCACACGTTATCCACTGATTCCCCAGATGGTATTGGATTTCATCAATAGTGATGTAAACACCGGTAACATTTTTGGCGTCCAGGGGCGCATCGGTAAGATTGAGTGCTAAGGTTCCTGTTTTTGGTGCTTGTTTCGATTTATTAGGGTTATTAGAGTTTTTACCTGTTATGTCTGTTACGTCAGATTGGTCGTTGACAATGAGCTTGACTGTCGGGTTTAAGATGTAGCGAGAATTAGCTACATGTATGGCGTTAGGATCTTGAACATCAAAGTCCGCGGTGACTTCCACAGTCTCATTAGCACTCACTTCGAATCGGCCTGTCGCTTTGTAACCTGACTGACCACCGCTCGGGACGAAAAGAGGCTCGGTGGAGTTATCGGCAAATTCTATGTAGCAACCCGGATTGACCGGTTGCGGACCTTTTTCCGGAATATCCAGCATGAAGCGAATCTGAGTGTAATTCCCAGCAGGTAATGTCAACTCACCTAACAAAGCGGAATTTCCCCCGGTTAACTCCAATAAGTCATATATTTGAGGGCCTTCAAATTCCTCAAACGTGATCCATTCATCATCTCGATGATACTGGATTTCATTAATGGTGATATAAACACCCGTAACATTCTCAGTGTCCAGCGGTGCATCGCAAAGATAGAGCTTTAAGGTACCTGTTTCCAGTGGCTGTTCCCCTGGAATCCCGTAAATTATTCCTAATGCAGCAAGCACCGATAGACTAACCACTGCTGCTGCGACCATAATCCTTGCCATATTAAACCTC
Source organism: Dehalococcoidia bacterium (assembly GCA_030606765.1). The sequence goes on along the minus strand of JAUWFX010000052.1, from coordinate 9,407 downwards.
CTTATGTACGGTATTGGCTTTACCTGATTATCATAACGAGACCACGGCCATTTTGTTACAGCCTGCCTGCCATGAATCTGGTCCATAAGCCAGACCCTAGCCTTTACCTTGAAGGAGGGGGAGGGCTTGACATCCGGCGGCTCTCGAATTTCAAGAGCAATCCTCAGTAGCGGCTCCAGTTGCTCGCGCATAGAGGAATACCTGGCCAGGCATTCCTCTATGCTGGACCTGCCCGCCTTGATGTCCTCGATACACTGGACGAGAATGTCCTCAAACTTTTTCAAATCCGTTTCCTCTCCTTTTTCGAATTTCAAGAGCAGTTCTCAGTAGCGGTTCCAGTTGCTCACGCACAAACGGATACCTGTTTAGGCAATCCTCGACGCTAGACTTGCCTGCCTCGATGTCCTTAACATGCTTGACGAATATATCTTTAGACTTTTTCAAATCTGTCCCCCTTCTTTTTCCAGGATTTTACGGAGTTTGACCAGTGCCCGGTGCAGGATAACCCTGATATTTCCTTCTTTTTTCTTCAAAAGAGATGCGATTTCAGTAAACTCAAAACCCTCGATAAAACGTAGGATGACGACCTGCTGTTCATCGCCGCCAAGCTGTAAAATCCCCCTCCGCAAACGTTGTTGTTCAAAACTGGCTTCGGTTGCCCGCTCCGGGCTCGGTGCCGAATCATCAGCCAGAATTTCAGCTTCGAGATATGCCCTATCCTTTCTAGTTCGGTAAAAATCTACCACTAGGTTGTGGCTGATAGTCATCAGCCAGGCAATAAATGGACTCGCCATTTTTTTATATCTGCCAATTGCCTGCCAGGCTTTGAGGAAGACCTGCTGGGTTATGTCCTCGGCGTCCGCTTCATTACTTACCCGGTAATAGATATGCCTATATACTCTGTCGACATGCATGTCATACAGTCTCCCGAAAGCCTCGGCATCATGACCAATAGCTTTCTGAACCAACATAGCCTCATCTGATGTTTTTCCTTCAGAACGGTTCTGGTTCACTCCTCTACCTCTTTTAACGAATAAGTCGCTGAAATGTTACAGAAAGCCTGTTATCTAAGAGTTGGTTATCAAGACCCTGTAGATAACTGTACTATGCCAGAGAGAGCACAATCAAGTTTGAAGTTGCCGAATATATATTATAGACGATTGTTCGGTCGAGATTACTTACAAAATCTTGGATAATTCACGACTGACGACATCATTTTGCTTTCTTCCGATGTCTATCGTATATCATGTCCTTTATGCTGCCTTTAGCCAGGACTTGCTTAATACCGGACAGATTGCGGACCAGCATGAAAACGTCGATAACCAAGGCATAGCGTACTAGCGCCAGCGAGCCTTCAAACAACCAGACAAACAGAGGCAACAGGGCGAATCCAATGATTATAGCCGCCGTAAATTTACGGCTAGTAAAGAACGGAATAGCTACTACTACCAGCGTAACAAGTATTGCCTCGGGGGCCAGCACGAGAAAGATACCTATAATGGTGGCTGAACCTCTGCCACCCCGGAAACCTGCGAACACAGGGAAATTATGCCCCACCAGAGCCGCAAAACCAGTCCCAAAGACCCAAAGTTCCGGAATACCTAGAGCCTAGGCAATGAATATAGCCCCCGCCCCCTTCGCGACATCAATGAGACCGACAAAAACGCCTTCACGAGCACCAATTTCGCGCATAACATTAGCGCCACCCATGTTACCTGAACCGATGTTCCGAATATCTATGCCTTTCCTAATGCGAGACACGATGTAGGCTGTAGGAATGGAGCCTAAAAGATACCCGATGATTATGCTTAGAATGCCTAGTGGCATGTCTTCACCCAGCTAGGCGGCGGATTGTCTGTCTCCAAGCACACTAACAATAATGAGACCAGGCCCTGTGTGCGTGCCGATAACAGGGCTTGTACGCGAGAGGTAAATAGGAACTTGAGGATACTTTGAGTGAAGCCTCCGGACTAACCTGTTGGCCTCATCTAAGTCAGTGGCGCACTCTACAGCTAACCCTTCAACGTTGCCAAAGCTTGTGGCAAAGTTGTACAGGTAGTCTATCGCCTTAGCCCGGGAGCGTTCCCGAGCTAAGGGATGTACCTCACCATCCTTAATGCCTATGATCGGGTTTACCTTGAGCAATGAACCGAGAAAGGCTTGCGCTTTGCCGATGCGCCCGCCGCGTTCCAGGTATTCAAGGGTATCAAAGGCAGCACACATATCTACCCGGTGGCTGGTGTGATGGGCCACATCCAGTACTTCATCAAGGCTAGCCCCACTTTGGGCTGCTTTGGCGGCAGCAATTGCTATGAAACCCTGTGCCATAACCCCCCATTGCGAGTCCAGGACCTCTACACGACATTGCTTCTTCATCAACCCGGCGGCTTGTAACGCCACCTGATAGGTGGCACTGAGCTTGGAAGTTACACTGATAACCACGATCTCGTTTGTTTTTTCAGCAAGCTTATCGTATGCATCGGCAAACGCCGCTGGTGGCGGCACAGATGTCGCAGGCAAAACCTTGGTGGTCCTTAGCTTTTCATAGAACTGGTCAGGACTCAGGTCGAGACTATCGCGGTAGAGGTCAGTGCCAAAGCGGACAACAAGAGGAACCACTGTAATCCCGAACTCCTCAGCTACTTGAGGGGGCAGGTCAGCAACACTATCAGTCACAATAGCTACATTAGGCACGGATATTATCCTCTCCTCCACCAGACAACCCCGATAATATTATTTTGCGGCCGCACGGGACTGGAATAGTCCGGGTCCTATGTAAATGTGATACTGCTTGCTCATAAACTGCGCGAGGAAATGACACCACACGGGGGCAGGCTACCAGGGCGAAAGGAGCCATTAGTCCGGCTACGATATTATCTCCAGTCAGTTAGTTCGGCCTTTGCCAGCATACTTCCAAGCGCCACTAACCATAGTGAAAAGGCGATTCCCACGCCTAAAACCCACCAGCTTAACGTATCCTCCTGCTGGATATCCCCTATTACCATTTTGGACAATAAATAAAGAAGACCAATCCCAGCCGCTGCTAGCATAGAGTGTGCCACTACACGCCAGCCTTTTCGTGTTAAAAACTTCTTTATAATCATCGCTCCTTCCTTGCCCTTCTATTAATATTATAATCCATGGAGAACATCCTGAAAAGTGGGGGGAGTTGCTCATTTCGAAATTGACAGGTCATGGTTCGAGGGATAGGATTCAATAGACCGAGAAAATCAAGACAGAAATGAGAATGCTATGCAAGCTGAGTTGATATACAATCCTTCCGGCGGACAGGTGGTCATCAGGCACGAACTTGAAAATGTGGTTGCTTTTTTAAATCGCTACGGGTGGTCTGTCACTTTACGAGAAACCAGCAAGCCGTTGGAAGCGACCGAACTAGCCCGTCATGCTGTCAATAGAGGTGCCAAGGTAGTCATTGCCGCCGGTGGCGATGGCACTGTCAACGAGGTAGCAAATGGACTGGTCAACACTGATGCGGCGCTGGGGGTGCTTCCTGTGGGCACGACCAACTCGTGGGCATTACAGATGGGCATCCCCGCCCTAAACCCCATGCTTCCAGGCACACAAGTGGTCAAGCTGGTTGCTGCTCTGGAGGAAAGAATTGCACGTCCATTACCTGCCAACTACTATCGAAAGGTGTTGTTGGACGCTGCTCGAGTGCTCGTAGAGGGACACACCGTTGCCGTCGATATGGGCGAGCTCTCCGGTCGCCACTTTCTGATGTGGGCAGGCATTGGGTTTGATGCCGCTATCGCCCAAAGCATACCGTTGAAAGAAAAAAGGGCATTAGGTTCCTGGGCGTACGTGCTCCCGACAATCGAGTCAGCTTATCGATACTCCGGCACTGATGTTTGTCTGAATCTGGATGGAAAGGTCGTAAATGTAAGCACGCCGCTAATTGTCGTCAGCAATATTCAACTCTATGGGGGTGTGATGGCCATTGGGGCTAAGGCCTGCGTGAACGACGCCAAGTTGGATGTGTGCATTTTCAAGGGAGGCGGTTTCCTTACCTTTGTGCAGCATGCCATGAAGGTGCTCTCGCATAGACATCTCCAGGACCCGAAGGTAGAGTACTACCAATGTCGTGAAATAGTTGTCGAGTCAGCGCGCTCACTGCCAGTTCATGTAGACGGCGAGCCTTTTACCAGGACCCCGGTCGTCATCCATACCGTGCCCTCATCGCTGAAGGTGATAGTGCCGAAGATTGTGCCGGCTAACTTATTTAGCCCACTAACCTGCTGTTAACGTCGGCAAAAGTTTTAGAGCAGAGGAGTTGGAGGGAACGGATATAAAAAGCGCCAGCACTGAAAAGCCGGCGCTTCTAAATTTCTTTGGTGGAGGCGGGGGAGGGTTGAACTCCCCGTCCAAAAGAAGGTTGCCAGAATATCCTACAAGCTTAGTCAGCTCTTTTTATCTCATCTAGCTTTAATCTGCTGACCGAATCCAGCCAGACCAGCCAATTTTTCTTAGCCAACCCCTATCGGCATCAGGATTGGAGCGCCTCGATTTTTTCTGACACCTAATCCCAAACTTCGAGGAGAGCTCAGGTCAGATGTGAACCATTAAGCGTAAACAGGTTCGCCAGTTATTTTTTGCCACTTGTTTTATGAGGTTAGTGGCACCTCAGCCTGCAATTCTGTAGGCCCTCCCCTGTCGAACCCACGCGCCCCCATACTACAGCCTGCTTTTCCCATCACCTCCTTCTATACTTCATCGCCCGCTCTATTTCCCTGTCTGCGTCCCGACGGGCGATAGCCTCCCTTTTATCGTAAACTTTCTTCCCTTTGGCCACCCCCAGCTCTAATTTAGCCACCCCATGTTTAATATACAGCTTAAGGGGCACTAAAGTCAAACTCTTCTGCATAATCTTGCCGGCAAGGATATCAATCTCTTTTCTATGAAGAAGAAGCTTGCGAGGCCTGACTGGCTCATGAGTGTTATAGCTGGCAGCATCGTAGGAAGCAATATGGCTATTATGGAGCCATAGCTCACCATTTTCCGGTTTGGCATAGGCATCACTCAGATTTACCTTGCCTGCCCTGATGGATTTAATCTCGGAACCTTTGAGAACAATACCTGCCTCAAAGCTCTCCTGGATATGATAGTCGTGGTAAGCTTTGCGATTAACGGTTATTACGCCGGAACCTTTCGCCATATGTCAATTTTAGCACCGGGACATAGGGCGAGCAATTTACGGTGCACTTCCTGATAAACGCAGCTTTGTTCCTGAGATTGCCACGCACCTTTCAGGTGCTCGCAATGACAAAAGGCGAAGGGCTGGCAGTGAAGATTCGAGTTGCTAAGCGACTGTAGTTATTCCTTTTTCTTCTCCAGCCCCTTTTCCTGGGCAAATGCCTTTGTGCGCTTGCTTATCTCGTCAGCTTTAGCAAGCAGCCAGACGAAGGTGCCTATGAGGGCAAGGCCCATACCAAGGCCAATAGGCGAGCCCCAGGATAGGATCATCCACAAATCTTCCATTTCTCCTCCTTTAATCGAACATTAGTTTTATTACCGGATTGTATGTGTAGGCTTACAGTGAAGTCAAGAGGGTGTGCCGTGCACCATCAAAAACCCATTTCGCACCAGGCTGAATTTACTAGGGGAGGAGGCTGTTTTAAAATGTAGTGGAGGTGAGGGGATTTTGTTATATAATATTATGCAGAACGCTAGTCATTGAGAAAGGAGCTATGCCATGAGCCGTGCCGATAGATTTTACCTATTCATAACTGTTCTTCTTGCTATCGCTGCAATAGCTGGCGGCGTCATGCTGGCGGTGCAGCACAGCAGAAGCCAGCCTGTGGAAATCGTTCTATCGCAAACAGAGCCTCCAGAGCAAAGCGGGGAGCTTTACATCGGCGGCGCTGTGGTTAATCCTGGCATATATCCTTTGAAGGAAGGTGATACCTTGCAGACGCTCCTTTCCGCTGCCGGCATTGAACCCGATGCCGACCTCAGCCACATCGAGCTTTATATTCCACGGGAAGGCGAGGCTGAACTCCTCCAAAAGATAGACCTAAATAGAGCCGAACCCTGGCTCCTCGAAGCCCTGCCCGGCATAGGTGAGGTACTGGCTCAAAGTATTGTGGATTACCGCAGTGAAAACGGCCCTTTCAAAAGAATCGAGGACTTGCTTAAGGTCAGCGGCATCGGCGAAGCGACATTCGACAAGATAAAGGATTTCATAACCGTGTCGGATTAGGAAGCCCTGCAAATCCGCTGGCTGGGCTACGTTCATTTTATTCCCTTGCTATCTGTAGAGCAAGAATGAAACAGAATCCGCTCAAGATTGCAAATAAATCGACCCTTATCTCATCACTTCTTCGGGCCCTTCCGAAGATATTCAGAGGCTTTCTTCCGCTCTTTCTTTCCTGTCTTTTTGGCTGTTTTCTTCTGAGCCATCCGTCTCCTAGTAAACGCAATTCCCTTTGGGCATTATAGCAGCCTGGTAGACAACACACAAGAAACATAAGGTTTGAGGATAGTCAGAGGCTTCATAAGTCGATAGTGTAAATGAACTTTTGAGAAGGGATTTGGCTGTTTAACCTACGCTCTGCTGGCTTAGATGTTGCGCACATTAGGAGGCTTGGTGGCTGGGAAAGCCTTGACATGGTGTTGAGTTATACTCGGTCGGTGAAGTTTGAGGGTAGCTTGAGGCTGTCTCCAAATCCGCTGGCTGAGCTGGTGATCGAGTAGAGATGAAGCTCACCAAGTGAGTGTGATTATAACAAGCTGCAGAGCTCACAGATTCTTAAAAACAGACGTTCTTTTCTCTTTAGAGGTTGCTAGCCGCTTCCTTGCAAATTTCGCTGGCTTGAGATCACCTTGAGCCCTTCTCGCAAGCGATCCTTATAATCAGTGCTAAAGAAATCTTGTCTTAACATGCGTTTGCTGTATTTCAGCAACAATGGTGTAACTTTCGTAATTTGCTCTGCTATGTCCACTGCCGCTGGCATGAGTTGCTGACGAGGCGCCACTTTATTTACCAAGCCTATTCTATAAGCCTCTTCAGCACTTATTTGGCTACAAGTAAAAAGCAATTCATTGGCTTTGCCTCTACCCACTACTTGGGGAAGAATTGAGAAGGCGCTATAACATAGCCCTCCAATTAAAGGCCCAATAAAGCCAAGAACAGTGTCATCTGCAGCCACCCTGATATCACACAGCAACGCCTGCTGAAGCCCATCCCCCAAGGTATAGCCATGTATCGCTGCTATTGTGGGCTTATCAAGGTTCAACAACTTCTCCTCCTCCTTGAGACTCATAAACTCCTCCAGTTCAGACTCGGGAGCGGTTATGTCATAGCCACTTGAGAAGGCACGCCCGACTCCAGTCATGATGACAACTCTCACATCATCGTCAGCCTCCAACTCGATTAGAGCTTGAGATACCTCTCGCTTTACCTGTACATTTATAGCATTGAGTTTCTCTGGCCTATTAAAACTGAGTATGGCTAAATGGTTTCTCTTTTCTACCAGAATAGTTTTGTACATTTGTCATCTCCTCCTATTATATTTCGGAATTCTTTAATTGCTGATTTGGCGATAGCTTGCGGGACCATCATATGTTCGCAATAGGCTGAACCACAGTTGAAGGCTAGTTTGGGGTTATTAATATAAGATAAATTTTATTCCATGTTCCAAAGCGACAGACCAGTCACCTCATCGTATTTTCGCTCGAGCTTCGGACCTTCCAGTTGATGCAAGTGAACTTCAGCAGCAAAAACGATTCCCTCCAACAAATGACCGGCCTTAGTATTTCCCATTTCATCGGCAAGTACCACATGCACATGAGTGAAGGGCTCTCCATCTTTTAACGAGACGTTTCCTATACAACTTGCCATTTCATGAGGCGAATCAATTCTTATCTCTCGATATTCTTGACTTCTCTGGTCATAATAGCCAAGCTTGGCACGCTTCAAGGCACCGATTGCCGTAATGATTCCCGCCTCAATTCCCTTATTCTTAGCAAGTTCTGTTATGGACTGGACTATGTCTGCGTCATGCTTCAGTCGCACAATCAACTCTTTACTGGCATCATACTCAAAAAGACCCGTTGGGTCAGAACCAACCTTCACAACTTTTCACTCTCCTTTCTATATCAGGCAATGGTTCGTAAAGAATCTCACCTTCTATAACAATTCTGCAGCCGTTATCATTCCTATCAACTGCAGCATTTGCTGCATTTTCAATGTAGTTCTATTTTATCACAGGGATGAGTTCGTTATGCCTACCCTTCATGCAAGGCAAACTGGTAAACTAGGTCACAACTTAGTCGGACGGGATTAGGGCTCTTTCATGTGGCTTCTCTATGTTAGCTGTGCCTGGGTAGCCGGGATATTCCTGGGTTCAAAGATTAGCCCGCCTTTGCTTGCACTCGCCTTCGGACTTATCCCCTTCGCGCTCATACCTTTCTTCCCCAGCAGCAAGAAAACCTTAATAGTAGCTGGCTTATGCCTCTTTGCCCTCCTCGGCGGCGGGCTTCACTTCCCGTCAAGCTTGCCTCTAGTAGATGAACATTCTCTCTGCTTCTACAACGACACGGGAATTGTAGAGATTCAAGGTATGGTGGCAGAGGAGCCTGACATCCGGGATAGATATTGCCTGCTGACATTCTCCGCCAGCGAAATAATTGTAAACAGCGAAAAAGAAGAAGCAGCAGGTACCACTTTGATTCGAGTACCCAGATACCCCGCCTATCATTATGGAGATGTCCTTAAAATAACGGGAAAGCTGGAGACGCCTCCCCAATTTGAAGATTTCGACTATAAGGGCTATTTGGCTCGCCAGGGAATCTATTCGGTCATCTATTATCCCGGGGTAGAAGTTCTAGACCATAGCCAGGGCTTGAAACCTTTGCAGTGGATTTACTCTTTGAGGGAACGGCTCTCGGCTTCTTTAGCCAGAGCCTTGCCTGAACCACAAGGCTCGTTGGCTCAGGGTATTTTGCTGGGCTTGAGAGGCAACATACCTGATTCCCTTTATCAAGCCTTTTCCAGGACGGGGACAGCACACCTGCTAGCTATTTCCGGCTTACATATCAGCATCATTATTGCCATGTTACTCAGCTTTGGCATCCTGGTCTTTGGCAGGCGGCGTTCCACATATATCTGGCTGACTCTGGCGCTTATATGGCTTTACGCCCTGCTTGCCGGGATGCATCCGCCGATAATTCGGGCGGTAATTATGGGAAGCCTGTTTTTAATAGCTGAATATCTGGGGAGGCAGCGAAGCGCCATTATTGCCCTGGCATTCGCTGCCGCGGTGATGGTGGGAATCCAACCGCATGTCTTGTGGAGCGTCTCTTTTCAACTCAGCTTTTTGGCCATGGCCGGGCTTGTTTTCCTCTATCCTTACTTCCAGGCGTGGGGGAGGAAGGGCGTTGCTTCTTTA
>JAUWFX010000062.1 GCA_030606765.1 Dehalococcoidia bacterium | reverse complement strand
TGGTCTTGTTGCCGCCCTGGCACTGGGAGCAGAAGCAGTCAATATGGGTACCCGCTTTATGGCAACTAAAGAGGCGCCAGGACATCCCAAAGTAAAAGAATTCCTAACCACAGCATCGGAGCGTGACACAGTATTGGTGCTACGCTCATTCCGCAACACGATGAGAGCATTGAAAAACCCCACATCCGAAAAGGTGCTCGAGCTGGAAAAGCAAGGCGCCGATATACATCAATTGGAATCGCTCATCAGCGGCAGCGTAGGACTGAAATTGCTTGAAGCAGGTGATGTCGATAACGGCCTGCTTAGCGTGGGGCAGGTAATAGGCCTTATCCATGACATCCCCACGGTCAAGGAGTTGATAGACAGGATAATCAAGGAAGCTGAGGAGGTTGCCTCCAATATAGCCGCCGGCGGTATTTTCAAGCCACTGCGTAAGCTGACCGATGTCGCAAATAAGCAGTAAACCCTGTCAATTATAGATAGGCGCATAACGGCAAGGGTCACCATGTATTAATCATACCGGAGGATGCCGTGCCTTGAGTCCCCGGGCTGATGGAGATATAATGTAATTTTCCGGAATAATTGTGGAGGTGGCTGGAGTGTCTACTCGGGATACTCAGGCAATCCAAGGGCTGAAAAGTGCTATTGCTGAAGGCAAGAATTGGTATATGGCCGTGCTTGAAGCCATTCGCCTATGGCGTAGTCCTGAAGAGGACTACGCCGGGCGACATTATCACTATCTTGTTGACAACGAAGCCTTCGATTGGCTAGTTCTGACAGAGAGGTTATGTGAAGAACTCGATGGACTTATTCCAGAAAAGGAGCGGATTAATCTTCTCTTCTTCGATACACCACCACTAGAATTATCTAAAGACGAATTTAAGAATCTAATCGGTGCTTCCAAATATCAGGCTCACCTCAACTATTTCTATGGCATTCTTGTGGAAAGGTTTCTCATTTTGGCTGTAACTGAAGAGATACGAAAGAAAAAGAGAGTTTCAGGTTTGAACAACGATAACGGAGTAGTCGTCGATGCCTACCAACGCATTTATGGTGCCACTCAATTTGCTCTTTTAAAGCAGTTCAGAAAGGAGAGACATTATCATCAGGTCAGGTCTATAAGCCTGAGCGAGCTTAATGAATTTACCTACTGGCTATTTAAATATCGTATAAAAGGGCGTGATAAATCCTGCGTGGCCAGCGATACTAAAAAAGCCCTGACAAAGTTGCACGGACTGTTGAAGCTAAAAGCTAAATCGCTTCAATTTTCACCTTCAGAAAGCCAATAACTCTTAGCTATCAGCCGATGAAGAGTTCAGTTGAGATAATTCCTGGTATAACCTTTTCAATTTATCTTCGAACATAGCAAGCTTTTGCTTCTCTCTTTCAATAACCTGAGATGGCGCTTTGTTTAAAAAGGCGTTATCTCTTAGCCTGGCTTCAAGTTGGGCGATTCTTCCTTTGATTTCTTCGCTTTCCTTTACCAGTCGTTGTTCTTCAGCACGCCGGTCCACAATGCCTGCCAAAGGCACAACTACCTCAGCCTCTTTCAACACCAAAATCAGGGCTTTATCTTTAGTGGGTTCCCTTTTCTGGCGGCCGAGTATTGTTAAGGGCCGAACTTTGGCCAGTGTTTCTATTATATTCGCCTGTGTGACAAGACCCGAAAGAAGCTCATCAGCATAAACTTGGGCTTCAATCCATTTGTTTGGCTTTACCTTATATTGAGCCCGAACGTTACGGATGGAGCGGATAATCTCTATTACGGAATCCATCACTTGCTCTGCTTCTGGAGCAAAGGCTTTATCGTCAGCGAGGGGATAAGGAGCTATCATTATGGAAGTCGGCATTTGGTCGTTGTCAGGTAGACGTTGCTTTAAACTTTGCCACAATTCCTCGGTAATGAAAGGCATGACAGGATGCAGAAGGCGTAGTGATTTTTCCAATGTATTGACCAGGAAGGGCAAAGGTGGAGGAGTTAATTGACTACGAAGTCTTATCTTAGCAATTTCAATATACCAATCACAGAACTTCGACCAGACAAAATCGTAAATCTGCTGCTCTGCCTCACCAAATTGGAACTTTTCCATCAGTTCGGTAACATTTTTGACAAGCTTGTTGAGCTGGCCATCAATCCATTGGTCTTCTATTTTCTGCGGTTGGAGCCCTATCGCCTGAGCTTCTAGCCTTTCAGTATCCAGGCTCTGAAGGATAAATCTGGTGGCATTCCACAATTTATTGACAAAATTGCGGCTGGATTCCAATTTACTTCTGCCCAGATTTATATCATTCCCCGGTGAAGTCCCCGTAGTTAGAGCAAAGCGGAGAGCATCAACACCATACTTGCCTATAGCTTCGGCAGGGTTTATAACATTCCCTCGCAATTTGCTCATTTTTTCTCCGCTTTCATCGCGAATCAAGCCATGGAGGTAAACAGTGTGGAAAGGTATCTCACCGGTATCCTCCAGACCCATCATAATCATCCTGGCGACCCAGAAGAAAAGTATGTCATAGCCGGTTTCCATTACCGAGCCGGGATAGAAATAGCGGAGGTCATCAGTGTCTTCTGGCCAGCCTAGCGTAGAATGTGGCCATAGCGCTGAACTGAACCAGGTGTCAAGGACATCAGGGTCCTGGATGATTTGTTTTGAACCACAATGAGTACATGCTGTCGGTTCATCTACCGATGCAGTCACCTCAGCACAGCCCTGACAGTACCATACAGGGATGCGATGTCCCCACCATAGTTGTCGGCTGATACACCAATCTCTGATATTTTCCATCCAGTCAAAATATATCTTGGCGAAGCGTTCCGGAAGTATAGTGACCCTGCCATCTTTAACAGCCTCAATGGCAGCTTTAGCTAAGGGCTGTGTTTGGACAAACCACTGCAGGCTGACTTTTGGTTCAATCATCATCTGGCAACGACCACAATGTCCCACTGAATGAGAGTAGGGCTCGATTTTTTCCAAAAGTTTTTTGTCTTTTAGGTCAACTAACACTCGATCTCGGCAGGCAAACCTGTCCAATCCTTGATACGGCCCGGCGTTCTGGTTCATAGTAGCATCGGGGTTCATGATATCTACCAGCGGCAGATTGTGACGCTGAGCTATTTCGAAGTCCGTGGGGTCATGGGCTGGAGTTATCTTCAATGCTCCGGTGCCGAAAGAAGTATCAACAGCCTCATCAGCGATTATGGGGATTTCCTTATCGATAATGGGGAGGGTGACACTCCTGCCTATGAGATTCTTATAGCGCTTATCTTCGGGATTTACCGCCACAGCCGTGTCACCGAGAAAAGTTTCCGGACGGGTAGTCGCTACGGTGACGAAGCCTTTACCTCGAGTTACAGGATAGCGAATATAATACAGGTGTCCGACAATATCTTTATGCTCTACCTCGAGGTCAGAGAGGGCAGTCTGGCAGCGGGGACACCAGTTTATCATTCGCTCCCCACGATAGATTAAGCCCTTATCGTACAAACGTACGAAGGCGGTACGCACTGCTTTGGTCGGACCTTCGTCCAGCGTGAACTTCTCCCTGGTCCAATCGCAGGAGGTTCCCAAGAGTTGATGTTGCCGCCTGATATTCCGCCGGCTCTTACTAGCCCATTCCCAGGTTAACTCAGTGAATTTTTCTCTGCCTATCTCATCCTTAGTTTGCCCTTGTTTAGCCAGTTGCCGCTCCACAACCACTTGTGTGGCGATGCCAGCGTGGTCAGTTCCCGGTAACCACAAGGTGGGCTCACCTTTCATCCTGTGCCACCTGACCATGATATCTTCCAGTGTCGCGGTCAGAGCATGCCCAAGGTGGAGTTCGCCGGTAACATTGGTGGGCGGCATGATAATGACAAAAGGCTTCTTATTGGGATCTAACTTAGGAGAAAAGTAGCCTTGCTTGAGCCAGAAATTATGCCATTTCTTTTCTATCTTGCCTGGCTCATAGGCTTTAGGTACTTCGGACATTGACTCTAAACCTGTCTTAGCTATCGGCTGTCAGATGGAAGAAATCTTGATATCTGAACAAACTCAAAATTCCAAATTCAAAGCTTGTTTGGTGATCGGGATTTTGGCTTTGGAAGAAGCTCCACTACCCTATCCAAAACCTTATCCGCCACCTCTCGCTTAGCCAGAAGAGGCAGGCTATCAACCTTGCCCTCGCGGTCAATTATGGTCACCCGATTGGTGTCAGTGCCAAATCCACTATCGCTAGCCGTAATATCATTGGCTACGATAAAGTCAACTCCCTTTTGCTTTAGTTTCGCCCTGGCATTTTCCACCAGGTTGCTGCTTTCAGCGGCGAAGCCTACTTTGATGAAATTTCCTTTAACAGTGCCTAAAATGTCCAGGGTGCATTCCAGCTTTAAGGTTAACCCTGCCTCCCCTTTTTTAATCTTATCTTTAGCCGCTTTTATCGGGCGGTAATCAGCTACGGCGGCTGCCATAATGAGAGCATCAGCCTGTGGAGTTACCTTCACTACTGCTTGATGCATCTCCTGGGCTGTGCCGACTTTGATCACGTCAACGCCTGCGGGCTCAGGTAACGAGATAGGTGCTGTTACCAATATTACTTTGGCTCCCCTGTCACGGGCTGCTTCAGCCAGAGCATAGCCCATTTTCCCCGATGAGCGGTTGCTGATGTAGCGAACCGGGTCGATAGGCTCTTGGGTACCGCCTGCCGTAACCACGATATGCTTGCCGGCCAAGTCTCCACCTCTCTCCAGTACCTGGCAAATGCCGCCTATAATATCATTGATATCGGCGAGTCGCCCCGGACCTTCTTTACCCGAAGCTAACCAGCCCGTGGCTGGAGCAATAATCACAAAGTCGCGAGCTTTAAGCTTGGACAAATTATCCTGGGTGACTGGATTATTATACATATTGGTTTCCATAGCTGGGGCAATAAGCACCGGTGCCTTGGTAGCCAGAACCGTGCAGCATAGCATGTCGTCAGCAATACCAGCAGCCAGTTTGGCAATAATATTAGCTGTGGCAGGGGCAATGACTACTATATCAGCAGCTTTCGCCAAAGAGACATGCCCAATGCTGAATTCAGAAGCTAAATCAAACATTTCGGTAACTACGGGTCTACTTGTAATGGCCCGGAAGGTAACAGGTGATATGAACTGGATGGCTTCTTTAGTCATAATTACATTCACCTTCGCCCCTGCCTGAGTTAGCTGGCTGGCAATCGCTGCTGCTTTGTAGGCAGCAATGCTCCCTGTTATCCCTAAAACTATGGTTTTGTTGCTAAGCATCACTGTTCCTTGTTCATTTCATAAATGAGGCGCAATCCAGTTAAGGTTAAATCGGGATTTATTACGTCTATGGCTGCTATCTCTTCGGCAAAAGGGTAAGCCTGACCGCCGGTAGCTACCACCTTTGCTTTGCTTCCCAACTCCTGTTCTATTCGACGAATCATGCCTTCAATAAGCTCAATGTAACCAAATATTATACCTGATTGCATAGCCGAGATAGTATTTCTACCGATGACTTGCTTGGGATGGATTAGTTCTATTCGAGGGAGCGCAGCAGTACGAGTGAATAAAGCTTCAGTAGCTATGATAATGCCCGGGGCAATAGCCCCGCCAAGATAATCACCCTCCTTTGAGACAACGTCGAAAGTGGTAGCAGTGCCAAGGTCAATAATTACTAACGGTTTTCCGTAGAGGTTCTGGGCAGCCACGGCGTTGACCACGCGGTCAGGGCCAACCTCACGAGGATTATCCAAACGGATGCGCATGCCTGTCTTAACACCAGCTTCGACCACCAAGGGTTTAGTATTTAAATATTTCCTACATAGTTCCACGAATGTATACAGCAACGGTGGCACAACACCACATAATACTACTCCGGTAACCTTTGAAGGCGAGACCTTTTTTAGCTCCATAAGGTTGAGCACCACTCCACCATACTCGTCCGAAGTGCGATGAATGCCGGTAGCTAAATTCCAGGTAGCTTTTAGCCTATCACCATCAAATATACCCAGCTTAATGTTTGTGTTCCCAATATCAATTGCTAATAACATAGGTGCCTAGCTTTATCTCCATCCTCCTGGCATTATGGGCTGAGTATAGCACTACTATCTAATCCATGCCATTATTGAAGCTCTGAGAAGACGGGCACTAGGTAGAAGCATGATTTTCGCCACCCTCTCCTTGTAAGTCTTGTAATCTCTTGACCATCGCCTGCCAGTGTGTGCCTCGCCAGTAGATACGATGGCAGGCGGGACACTCCGTATATTGAATTTGAGTTTCAAAAACGTGAGCGGGAACCAGGTTTTTCACCTCTTCCTTGCCCCGGGCTATTAATACTTGATTACATTCCAGACAAAGCGAGAATGGTTTGCAATGATAATTTAAGTCCAGCGTTTTCACTACTTCCTGCATCTGGAGTTTAGGGTCATCCTGTTTAATGAGTATAGTTTTGAGTTTGCCATTTGTGACCAAGCGTCTTTTCATAAATTGAGTATCCTTAGTCAAAATCACCCTACCTTCGTTAAGAGATGTTTTAATCATTTGAACATCGTCTTTTTGTTTAAACAGCAGAGTATTGTAGCCAATCAGCCTTAACCACCGAGCCAGTTTGCCAACGTTGTTATCTGCAATGAATTTAACTTCCATAGCTTGTCCAGAACAAAGGTAATTGATTCGGCCGGAAGGCTTAGAGTCCTCGCCGATGGTGGATGTCAAAAAATATGCCCACGAATAACAATTTTCATCTATTTTAACATTAATTCCGTGGCTAAAGTAGCTATTGCCACTCAACCCCTTAGCCCGTTCATATCGAATCTGTGTGATTCAAATTATTGACAGAAGACGGTTTTTTCTATATCCTTTGGCTGCAAAAATCTTTAAGGAGGTTAGGAAATGCCAGTTAATATGATTGTCTGTTGCAAGCAAGTGCCTGACCCTGAAGCACCACCGTCTGTGTTTAAGGTAGTAAATAACAATATGACGTTGCCGCCAGACGTAAAACCTGTAATCGGTCAATACGAGGAATTCGCCTTGGAGGCTGCCCTCAAAATCAAGGATACCGGAGGGGGCAAAATTACTGCGCTCAGCTTAGGTAATAACTTTGTTCGCGACGTAATTAAGAAAGCACTAGCTGCAGGGGGCGATGAACTCATTCTTCTGGAAGACGAGGCTTTTGAGGGAGGCGATAGCTGGTCAACTGCCAACGCCCTGGCTATGGCAATAAAAAAAATAGGGGAATATGACATTATTTTTTGCGGTAGACAATCCTCTGATTGGGATGCTGGTCAAGTAGGTCTAGGCATCGCTGAGATTTTAGGAATCCCGGCTGTAACCTTAGCTCGTAAGGTGGAGGTCGTCGATGGGAAAGCGAAGGTTGAGCGAGTTATTCCCGACGGCTACCAGGTTGTTGAAGTGACACTTCCCGCCCTAATTATAGTAACCAGCGGGTTAGGAGCACTTCGTTATGCCACCTTGAAAGGAATCATGGCAGCAGCTAAAAAACAACCTGTCATTTGGAAACCAGCCGATATTGGGCTCGACCCTTCACAAATTGGCGCTACTGGAAGGCACAGCAAGTTAGATAAACTCTTCCAGCCAGTCAAGGAAGCCAAATGTGAAATAATTGAAGGAGAGACACCCACAGAGGCCGGCGCCAATCTAGCTGTAAAACTCAGAGAAGCCAAATTACTTTAAAGTTAAGGAGGAAATAATGGCTGAATACAAAGGTATATTAGTTTGTGGTGAGCTAGCAGACGGGAAGTTAGCCTCCATTACCACTGAGTTGCTAGGATGTGGTAGGAAGCTTGCTGATGACCTAAAGGAAAATTTATCTTGCCTGCTGGCCAGTGATGCAGTTGGTGGAGCTTCTAAAGAAGCAATTGCCTTCGGAGCAGACAAGGTCTATGCTGTAGAACACCCCGCCCTCAAAGAATACCAAGCTGATTCCTATATGCAAGCCGCGGAAAAATTGGTCAAGGAGATTTCGCCTCGGACAATACTTATAGGGCAAACATCTATGGGTAGAGACTTGGCTCCTCGCCTTGCCTTCAGACTAGGTACCAGCCTGACAACAGATTGTCTCGACTTAAGCATAGACCCAGAGACAAAGCTGCTGGTGCAAACGAGGCCTGTTTATGGCGGTAATGCTCAAGCTATATTCACCAGCGAGTTTATGCCTCAGATGGCTACTGTTAGGACCAAGGCAATGTCACCGTTGGAGCGTGATGACTCAAGGAAAGGAGAGGTCATACCCACTAAGATTGACATAGATACGTCGAAAGTAAGAGCAAAGATACTAGAAACTGTTAAGGAAGAGGCGGTCGGCATTAAGCTTGAGGATGCCCCTGTGATTGTCTGTGGAGGCAGGGGGATAGGTGGTCCTGAGCCCTTCCAGACTACATTGAAGGAACTAGCTGATTTGCTACATGGTGCGGTAGGTGCCTCACGTCCTCCTGCTGATAATGGTTGGGTGTCAGAGGCAGCGCATATCGGCCTTACTGGAAAAATTGTTGCCCCTGATATCTACATTGCTATAGCTGTTTCAGGTGCTAGCCAACACACAGCTGGATGTACAGGCTCCAAACACATTATAGCCATTAATAAGGATCCTGAGGCGAATATATTCAGGGAGGCGGAATTGGGAGTGGTGGGCAAATACGAAGAAGTGGTGCCAGCCTTAACTAACAAGCTAAAGGAGTTATTAGCTGGCTAAGATAGGCTGAGATAGCAGACTTATTAGCTGACCAAGATAGCACACTAGCTTTCAGTTGATAACTGTCAGCTACCCCGCCTTCTTCTTGTCAGCGACGATTTTCTGATTGAGATGAGCTGGCACCTCTTCATAATGGTCAAACTTCATCGCAAAGCTACCGCGCCCTTGTGTCATTGACCTTAAATCTATGGCATAACGAAGCAGCTCTGCATAGGGTGCTTGGGCTTCAATGACATTGATGCCATCGCTGGGACTCATCCCAAGCACGTGTCCCCTCTTAGTATTAAGATCGCTAGCAATATCCCCAGTATACATCTCGGGCACGGTTATAGTAAGATTCACTATAGGCTCAAGCAATACCGGCTGTCCCTCAGATAATCCCTTTTTTAAGGCCTGTGCTCCCGCAATCTTAAAAGCAATGTCCGAAGAGTCTACTGCATGGAAGCTGCCATCGTAAAGGGTTACTTTCACGTCCACTATGGGATAACCAGCTAAACCCCC
>JAUWFX010000041.1 GCA_030606765.1 Dehalococcoidia bacterium | reverse complement strand
ACAGTATCGTTTTTCCTGATTTTCATTCTAAAGAACCTCTGGGGCTAAGGATATTATCTTGGCGAAGTTTTTATCTCTAAGTTCTCGGGCTACAGGACCAAAAATGCGACTGCCTTTAGGATTATTTTTTTCACCAAGAACGACTGCGGCATTCTCATCAAATCTGATATAGGAGCCGTCAGAGCGGCGATAAGGCTTAGCCACACGTACAACCACAGCTCGCACTACCTCGCCCTTTTTCACCATTCCATGGGGCACCGCTCGCTTCACCGTGGCTACAATGATGTCGCCTATCCGGGCATATTTTCTTGCCCCAATAGACACATTAATGCACATAATCTGCTTAGCCCCGGTATTATCGGCTATCTTGAGTCTGGTATAAGTCTGAATCATTTCTTTTTCTTTGGTTTCTTTGGTTTGGTTTCAACCACTTCCCTCTTAGACATTATCTCCGCTACCCGCCAACTCTTCTCCTTGGACAAAGGGCGAGTCTCGACAATCTTCACTTTGTCCCCAATTTTACAGGCATTATTTTCGTCATGAGCCTTATATTTCTTGGTACCTCTGACAGCTTTCTTATAGAGTGGATGGACTTTCCTAGTTTCCACAGCTACCACCACGGTTTTATCCATTTTGTCACTCACCACCAAGCCTTCTCTAACCTTTCTTTTCCCGAGATCACTCATCCTATGCCAAGCTCTCTTTCCCTTAAAATAGTCTTGATTTTAGCAATCCTTCTCTTCACTTCAGGAATCTCTCGATGATTCCCCAACTGTCTAGTGGCCAAGCGAAAACGGAGGTTAAAAAGTTCCTCATGAGCTTCTTCGAGCTTCGTTAATAGCTCTTCATTGTTGAGAGTGCGAATTTCGCTAGCTTGCAACTTTCTGCCTTTCCTTCGTGACAAAACTAGTAGCTATAGGAAGCTTGGAGGAGGCGAGATGGGCTGCCTCCGAAGCCATCTCCTCATTTACACCAGCCAATTCGAACAGGATTTTGCCTCTCTTAACTACGGCTACCCAGTGATCCAGAGTGCCTTTCCCACTGCCCATCCTTGTCTCTGCAGGTTTTTTAGTCACAGCTTTGTCAGGGAAAACTCGTATCCATAGTTTACCCCCACGATGCAAGTAGCGGACAAATACGCGACGGGTTGCCTCGATTTGTCGCGCTGTTACCCAAGCGGATTCCTCAGCCCTCATGCCAAAGTCACCAAAAACAATGGTATCCCCGCTCTGGGCGCCGCCTTTTAGCCTTCCTTTATGTATCTTGCGATACTTCACTCGTTTCGGCTGTAGCATTTTTCTCCTTCATTTCAGGAATAATATCGCCCTTATAAATCCACACTTTAACCCCAATACGCCCCATCAAGGTATGGGCTTCAGCAAAACCATAATCGATATTGGCACGTAATTTATGCAACGGCATTTGACCTTGATGGAGGGTCTCAGTTCTAGCAATTTCGAGCCCACCAAGCCTTCCACCACACGTTATCTTTATTCCCTTAGCACCAGCTTGCAAAGTTCGAAAGACTGCCTGCTTCATAGCTCGGCGGAAAGGGATTCTCTCTTCAAGCCGCCCAGCTATGCTCCGAGCTACTAAAGCAGCTTCGAGCTCAGGATGCTCAACTTCCCTAATGGTCAATCTAATTTTATCCCCACTGACCTTCTCCAGGTCCGACTTCAGTGCTTCTACATTTTGTCCCCCTCGGCCAATCAAGATGCCAGGACGAGCTGAGTAAAGAGTTAAATATACCTCGTCTCCCGGACGTTCAATTTCCACCCGAGCAATTGCTCCTCCAAGACATTTTTGTTCCACAACTCTGCGCAGCTTTAAATCATCTAAAAGAAACCGAGCATAGTTTTTCTCAGCATACCACCTAGCTCGCCAATCCTGGTTGACACCCAGCCTGAAACCGTAAGGATGAACTTTGTGTCCCAAAACTATTTCTCCTCTTCAGTAACGAAAACTGTAATATTGCTAGCCCGTTTTAAGATAGGACTCACTCTCCCTCTCGACTGAGGGCGGAATCTCTTCAAGGTATGCCCTTTATCAGCAAATATATCAGTGATTCTAAGCTCAGCAGGCGGCATTTGAAAATTATTTTCAGCATTGGCTACCGCCGATTTAATTACTTTAGCCACGGCCTTGGCTGTGGGGGTAGGCAAAAAACTGAGGATATTCAATGCCTCGTCAACTTTTCTGCCTCTAACCATATTTATCACTAACCGAACCTTCTGAGGCGAAATGCCAATTTCCTTAGCTACTGCTTTTACCTTCATTGCGTCTTATTTTTTCCTTGCCTGTTCCGTTATTTTAGCTTTGGTGATATGGCCCCTGAATGTCCTAGTAGACGCAAATTCTGCTAATTTATGCCCCACCATATTTTCAGTGATAAAAATGGGCACATGCCTCCTGCCATTATGCACTGCAATAGTATGACCTATCATTTCAGGCAAAATAGTAGAGGAGCGAGACCATGTCTTTATCACTGTTTTCTCGCCCGAATTATTGAGCGCTTCTATTTTCTTAAGCAATTTAGCATTGCAAAAGGGTCCCTTCTTAAGCGACCGCGACATCCTGTTTCCTCCGTTTAAGAATCATTTTATCCGACGTTTTACGACGACGTGTCTTAGCCCCCAAAGCTGGCTTTCCCCAGGGAGTTTTCGGAGGCATTCCTCGCGGAGCTCTGCCCTCCCCACCTCCATGTGGGTGGTCACGAGGAGTCATAGCAGAACCCCTGACCGAAGGTCTCCAACCTGACCATCGCTTCCTGCCAGCTTTGCCTAACCTTATATTTTCGTGGTCAACGTTGCCTATCTGACCAATAGTAGCCCAGCACTTACTATGAAATTTACGTAGTTCACTCGAAGGGAGTTTAAGTACAACATATTGGCCCTCCTTGCTTATAATTTCGGCAGAACTCCCTGCGCTATGAACAAGCTTTCCTCCTTTGCCTGGCTCAAACTCAACATTATGCACTAAAGTTCCCACAGGAATGGACTCCAATGGGAGGGCATTCCCAAGTTTTATATCAACATCCTCGCCTGCCTGTATAGTATCACCCAGCTTGACGCCCAGAGGGGCGATTATATAGCGCTTTTCTCCATCAGCATAATGAATTAGGGCAATGCGAGCTGACCTATTAGGATCATATTCAATGGAAGCTATTTTTCCTGGAACGGTAATTTTATCCCTCTTAAAATCGATAAGGCGAAGTTTGCGCTTGCTGCCGCCACCTCGATGACGCACAGTTATAACACCTCGGCTATTACGCCCTGCCTTCTTCTTCAGCGGCACCAGTAAGGATTTCTCAGGAGCTACCTTGGTCAACTCTTCAAAAGTAGCGCCAGACATAAATCTCCTGCCTGGAGAAGTTGGCTTATAAGTCCTTAATCCCACGATTTGCTCCTTATTTGTGCGTCCTTTGCCAGCGAGTTTTTTTAAGAAGTTTCTGATGTCTGTGTTTTGACATCTTCTTTTTTCTCCACTTAACGACTGAACCCATTAGATACCCTCAAAGAAAGTAATTTTATGTCCCGGTGCCAAGGTAACTATTGCCTTTTTCCAGGGTGAGCTAGTTACTTGTCTCCTGCCAAACCTTCTTGTCTTCCCAGGCACCGTCATCACATTGACTTTGCTTACCTCTACCTTGAAAGCCTGTTCCACTGCCTCCTTAATCTGAGGCCTGGTAGCCTTGCCCGCTACCTCAAAGGCATATTTATCTCTCTCCTTAAGCGAAGTAGCCTTCTCTGTAATTAAAGGACGCCGCAGAACTTCGTAAAGATGCAATTTATTTACCCCAAATTTGCTCTATGTTGTGTATTGCCGGTACAGTGGCTACCAGCATTTCATAGGAAAGCAAATCCAATACATTAATTAGAGCCGAAGGTAGGACTTTAACTTCAGGCAAATTAGCCGCTGATTTAACCACATTGGGTGTGGATTGAGCAGTAAGAACTAAAGTGGAGGAATCGATGCCGAGCGAGGACAGAACATTTATCATGTCTTTTGTCTTTGGTCCCTTAAAATCAAGCTCCTGTACCAGTCTTATATTTCCTTCTCTAACTTTAGCGGAGAGGAGGCATTTCAAAGCTAACCTCCTCATTTTCCGGGGCATCGATTGGCGATAGTTGCGTGGCTTGGGGCCAAAAACTACCCCACCTCCCCTGAGCAGGGGTGATTTTATATCCCCCCTTCGTGCTCTGCCAGTATGCTTTTGTTGATAGAGTTTCCTCGTGCTCCCTTTAACCTCACCTCTTGTCTTGGTAGACGCAGTACCATGGCGTCTATTGGCTAATTGTCGGGCCATTGCTTGGTGAACCACCACCCCATTAAAGGGAAGATCAAAAATGGCCTGGTTAAGCTCTATTTGGTCAGCAACTTCACCGTTTAAAGTATAAACTGGCACTTTCACTTCCTGTTACCTTACTTTCTCAATTATTAACAGCCCACCATTGGCTCCAGGTACTGCACCCTTCACCAAAAGCAAATTGCTCTCTGGGTCAGTTTGAATTACCTTGAGATTACGCGCTGTTACTCTCCTATTTCCCATATGTCCTGCCATGTGTTTTCCTTTAAGCACTCGACCGGGAAAAGTGGTAGCTCCAATTGAACCAGGGGCGCGATGGCGGTCAGTTTGGCCGTGGGTCTTCGGCCCACCAGCAAAATGATGCCGCTTAACAACGCCAGCAAAACCCCTGCCCTTAGAAAAGCCAATTACATTTATCAGGTCGCCTTGCTTTAGAAAGCCAACATTCACTTTGTCACCGCTCTTGACCGAGCTAATATCATCGGTCCTGAATTCGCGAAGATAGCGAACATTCTCTAAGCCTCGAAGATGTCCCTTCTCCGAAGAGTTAAGCTGAGACTGCTTCACTTTGTTCTCAATAAAGCCTACTTGGACAGCATCATAACCATCCCTGTCTCGGCTCTTTATCTGAGTTACCACGGAAGGTCCAGCTTGAATAGCGGTTACTGCCGTCGCTTCTCCGTTTTCCTGAAACAGTTGCGTCATGCCTATTTTTCTACCAATAATACCTGGAAACATGGTTTTACCTATAACTTAATATCTATCTCCACTCCGGATGCTAGGTCAAGGTGACTTAGGGCATCTATAGTCTTGGAACTCGGCTGCAAAATATCAATTAACCTCTTATGGGTCCTGATTTCAAACTGCTCCCTGGAATCTTTGTCGATGTTAGGGGAGCGAATAACGCAAAATTTTTCGATGTCTGTGGGTAAAGGCACCGGGCCAACCACTATAGCCCCGGTACGTTCCACTGTTTCCAGTATTTGCCTTACTGCCTGATCAGCCAACTTATGATCGAAACTTTTAACTTTGATACGAACTTTTTGGTCGGTCATCTGCTTCTCCCCATTCTAGCTGTAATTTGCTTAGCCAAATCCTGAGGCAATTGTTCATAGCGATGAAAGTGCATAGTGTAACTCGCCCTTCCTTGACTGAGCGACCTCAAATCTCCAGCGAAACCGAATGTTTCCGCTAGAGGAACAAGACAACGGACAGCAGAGGACTCGTCGCGATTCTCAATACTTTCAATATGAGCTCTTCGAGAGTTTAAATCGCCAATGATGTCTCCTAGGAACTGATTGGGAGTTGTTATTTCCACTTCCATAATTGGCTCGAGAATAATAGGCTCAGCTTTATCTATTCCATCCCTCATAGCCATGAAGCCCGCCATCCTGAAAGCCACGTCCGAAGAATCAACCTCGTGAAAACTCCCGTCATACAAAGCCACTTTCACATCTATTACAGGGTAACCAGCTAATCCCCCACTTTGCAAAACTGCCTTAACACCAGCTTCTACTGAGGGAACAAATTCCTTAGGTATAGCTCCACTTCGAATTTGATCACGAAACTCAAATCCACTGCCACGCCCGCCTGGCTCAATTTTAAGCCAAACGTGCCCGTATTGTCCCTTACCCCCGGATTGACGGACAAATCTTCCTTCAGATTCCACAGGAAGGGTGATTGTTTCCTTATAAGCGACCTGAGGCTTACCAGCATTAACCTTTACGCTATATTCGCGAAATACACGCTCCATTAATACCTCGAGATGAAGTTCACCCATCCCCGAAACCAAAGTTTGGCCTGTTTCTTTGTCATGGTAAATCTTGAAGGTCGGGTCTTCAACAGCAAGTTTAGCCAGGGCATTATCCAACTTGTCTTGGTCGGCCTTGCTTTTGGGCTCAACAGCCATGGAAAGCACCGGCTCAGCAAATCGTATAGTCTCAAAAAGCACCGGTCGCGTAGGCTCGCAAAGGGTATCACCTGTCGAGGTCATCTTAAGCCCCAGACTAGCTACAATGCTTCCAGTCTCAGCGTGGTCAACTTCTTCACGGTGATCGGCATGCATAACATATAGTTTTCCCAACCTCTCTTTCTTACCTGTGGTAGAATTCAAAATCTGTGCCCCGGCTTTTACCCTGCCTGAGTACATACGCAAATATACCAGTCTGCCCATAAACAGGTCAGAAACCGTTTTATACACCAATGCAGAAAAAGGCTCATCATCGCTCGCCAGACAAAGGATTTCCTTTCCACTTTTAGAATTTGTAGCCGCAGGGGGGGGAGCATCTAGCGGCGAGGGGAGATAATCCACAATAGCATCAAGCAATGGCTGGATGCCCCTATCCTTCAAGGCGCTACCACAAAGGACAGGCACTATGTGGTTAGAAATAGTCAGCCTTCTTATAGCTGCCTTAATTTGAGAGACAGCGACATCTTGCCCATTAAGATAGAGCAGCATAATCTGCTCATCGAACTCAGCTAAGTTTTCAATTAATGCTTGGCGATGCTTGGCTAGCAAAGTCTCACCTTCTGCGATTGAAGCTAAATTAGAATCAACCGGGAAAGCAATGATTTTGTTTTCCACAAGGTCGATGATGCCATGAAAGAGTTTTTCACTTCCTAATGGGAGCTGTATAGGTAAAGCCTTGATTCGGAACCTTTCGTTAATCATGGTCACCGTGTGATGAAAATCAGCGCCAATCCTGTCCATTTTGTTAATAAAACAAATCCTGGCCACACCATATTTATCTGCCTGGCGCCACACAGCCTCTGATTGAGCTTCTACTCCAGCTACACCATCGAAAATCACGACACCGCCATCTAATACACGGAGGCTACGCTCTACCTCAGCAGTGAAATCTACATGCCCAGGGGTATCTATGATGTTTATACAATGTTCGCGCCAGTGACATGTAGTAGCCGCTGAAGTAATGGTAATACCTCGCTCTCTCTCTTGCTCCATCCAATCCATTACCGCAGTCCCTTCATCCACGCTTCCAACCTTGTAAGTACGCCCTGCGTGGTGGAGAATCATCTCTGTAGCCGTGGTCTTGCCAGCATCTATATGAGCAATGATTCCTATATTCCGTATTTTTTCCAAAGGGAAGGTCCGCGACATGAGCTTATTCTTTACCTCAAGTACTGCTTTTAACACGACTTTCACCAGCGATAGTGAGCAAAGGCTTTGTTAGCCTCTGCCATCTTGTGAAGATCCTCACGCTTCTTGATTGCTGTCCCCCGACCATGGACAGCATCAACCAACTCGCTTGCCAGCCTTTCTTCCATAGATTTGCCACTACGAGCTCGCGCTGCAGCAATGAGCCATCTCATGGCAAGAGCGCGCCCCCGATCTTCACCTACCTCCGTCGGAACTTGGTAGGTAGCCCCACCAACACGACGTGATTTAACCATGAGAAGCGGCGTAGTGTTTCTAATCGCTCGCTCTAAGGCTTCTTCAGGGCTGCTATTCACCTGCTGAGCAGTGAGCTGCAAGGCATTATAGACAATGTGCTCGGCTGTAGCTTTTTGCCCTCGTAGCATAAGTCTATTAATAAATTTAGCCACCATAATGCTGTCATGTTTAGCATCGGGTGGTGGTATCCTTTTTACTACTTTCCTAGCTCCTCTTGGCATTTGACATCCTCGCTATTTTGGTGCCTTGGCCCCATACCTGCTGCGACCTTGCTTGCGATTAGCTACTCCTTCACAGTCCAAGGTGCCACGGATAATATGGTAGCGAATTCCAGGAATGTCCTTAACTCGGCCACCCCGAATCAACACTACCGAGTGTTCCTGCAAATTATGTCCTTCGCCAGGGATATAAGCGGTCACTTCCATACCGTTGGTCAGCCTAACGCGGGCAACTTTGCGCAATGCCGAGTTGGGCTTCTTAGGTGTAACCGTCTTAACCTGGACGCATACACCTCTTCTTTGAGGCGCCCCTTGGATCCATTTAATTTCCCCTTTCATCGTATTTCGGGTGTAATGCAATGCTGGGACATCGCTTTTCTTTCCCAGCTTCTGCCGCCCTTTACGAACAAGTTGATTAACTGTTGGCATTCCTATACTCCTCTATTTTAGGCAATCAAAAAGCCGTCTGGTTATATGCCGGTCTATTCCAGGAAAATTTGCTCGGCTTCACCCAGCCGGCTTTTACAACTCTCTGCGTTTTTACCTTCTAGTAGACGCCAAGTTACTAATTTAACACAAGGTAATATGGATGTCAACTAGGGCGGTTGAGGCCTGCTTTTGGTCATCGGAGCCTGAGGGACAACCTCAAAGCTGAAACTGAAACCAAAGAGTTGTTTTCATTATACCTGTGATACATTAAGCTGCAGTGTCAGGCAAAATCTTGTGGATAATTTAGAACGCTATTTTGAACGCTTTGCTTGTTAATGCAGGTGTTTCCTTACTCCTGCCTTAACTTTAAATATTCTGCTACGGGATAGGTCATCTAAAGACGCATTGAGCATAGCTATGTATTCGTCTACTTCATCACGATCGAATTGTATGACTTTATTGGCTATTCGTTGGCAATAATCGCAATGGCTACACCCGGATAGGCAATTTTGCTTCTTGAAGAAATCTATGAAACCTTCCAGAGCTTGGTTATCGATATATAATCTGGGCGGTGGCTCAATAGTGTTGTTTTGTACGCCCGGTAAAGTAGAATTGCTAAATTCAATTTTCGGAGTAATGACGTTCAAAATATCATATAGGTTCCCTTGATAATGACGTGACGAATATGCTGTGGCAGCATTCAAAATTCGCTCGGCGGGCATTGACCTGCCACTGGTTTTGAACATATCGATACCTATCTCTTCGTAAACATGAATATCCTCGGGTCTTACCCAGCGGCACTTAATGGTTTGAGAGATATCCCAGAGCCTGTCTAGCGTACAACGTAGTACACAATAATCTTCATAATAGCCGTTAAGCGGATTATAACTTTGACTGGCATGCCCCAGGGTATCATGGTGGTAATATTCGTAGGGACACTGGTATAAGCAGAGATTATTCAGTAGCACAGTGAGTTCGCAATTCACTGCCTCCCTGATAGCCTTAAGCAAAATAAAGTCCCGATTTACGTTAATGTCCAGAGTAATAGAATCGGCGCCTAAGGACTCAAACAATTTGGCTCTAGCAACGCTGCTCACATGAGCAATGGTTGACACCCTTACATTCAGATGCGGAAATTGACGCTTTATAAGCTCAATCAGATAAGGGATGGTTACTGTGACGCTATCCACCCCAATGCTGGTGATCCATCTAAGATGCTCTAGCAACTCTCGATGGGTATTCTCATCCCACTCCATATTACCCATGCTGGGAGCATTTAAGATGTAGTCAAACTTCAAACCTGCGGAATGAGCCCGCTCGATATATTCCTCTGCCTGATTTTCTATCATGTGGATGTTTTCAGCACCTCTCCCTCCACTACCTATCGTTGAGGTGGGTAATACGCCATATAGCTGCACATCAGCTTCCAGCCTGCTTAATGGCAATATCAAGTCTGGATCCCAATTAGTTGGCACTAGTAGCTTCATGACATCCCTCTGTTGCGAATGATACTGATATAAAGATGGGCACATGTGCCCCCCTTTATACCTTTCTTCGTGTTTAGCGAAACCATACTCTATATCGTGATACGATGTATTATGAATACAAAGAAATTTTTTGTCAATACCCCCAAATCAAAAGTCGCTTCTCCAAGATTTTGTCACCAAGTAACTACGCCGGGAAATGTCACCCTTCCATGCAAATAGTAATATCGAATAGAAAGGGACAAAACTTAGATCACACCTTATATACCTCTGTATCGTAATGCGATGTATTATGAACATAAAGAAATTTTTTGTCAATACCCCTTTGATATTGGCATATAGTTAGATATCTCGCACAACCATAGCATCATTAGATTATCATCTTTCAACAGCGATTGATTTAAGGAAATGCTCCGCCATCTATAGTGATGGCTTGTCCCGTGATATAGCCAGCTCTTTCACTGGCTAAAAAAGCTACCAATTCAGCCACATCCTCAGGTTGACCAAAGCGTTGCAACGGAACCATTGCCAGTATGGCCTCTTTTCTTTCCGGAGGCAGCTTATCCGTCATCCCAGTAATAATGAAACCCGGGGCCACAGCATTGACAGTTATATTACGTGAACCCATCTCTCGGGCTACGCTTTTTGTGAAAGCAATGAGTCCCCCTTTGGAAGCAGCATAGTTGCTTTGCCCTACATTCCCTACTATGCCGGTCACCGAAGATATGTTAATGATGCGTCCACACTCCTGCTTCATCATAGACCTCAGGGCAAACTTGGTGCACAGGTAAGCTCCCCGTAAATTAGTGGTGATTACATCGTCCCAGGCATCATCAGACATTCTTAACAAAAGGGTATCCTTATTTATTCCGGCATTGTTTACCAGAATATCAATCTTACTCCACTTATCAGTCACCTGCTCTACCATGGTTTTCACTACTTCACTATCCCGAATATCAGCTTCAACCGACATGGCTTCCCCACCTAGCCGGATTATGTTCTCCACTACATTATCAGCATCAACCTTATTAGTATCTTCAATTGCTACGTAATTAACTGCCACCTTGGAACCAAGGCTGGCAAGCTTCAAGGCAATTGCTTTACCCATGCCGCGAGAGGCACCAGTCACTAGAGCTACCTTCCCTTCCAATTCCATTACTGGTCTTTACCCATTGACGCGTTTAAGTACCAGACAGCAGTTTTCTCCACCTAAACCAAAACTGTTCTTCAGACATACATTCACTTGAGCCGGGCGAGCTACATTGGGGACATAATCCAGATCACAGGCCGGGTCAGGGGTCTCATAATTTATAGTTGGATGGATAATCCCTTTGTTCATAACTAATATAGCGGCGATGGTTTCAACGGCGCCTCCAGCAGTAATGCCATGCCCAATCATGGACTTAGTAGAGCTTATAGGAATTTTGTAAGCATGCTCTCCAAACACTATTTTAATAGCTTTGGTTTCACAGGCATCATTCAGTTTGGTGCTGGTGCCGTGAGCATTGATATAATCAACTTCATCAATCTTCAACCTGGCATTTTGCAGGGCGGTACGCATAGCATAAGCCTCAGCCTCAGGGGCAGGAGCAGTTGCATCATGAGCATCAAAAGACCAGCCTGCACCGGCAACTTCAGCCAACATAGGTGCACCCCGTTTCTTGGCATGTTCATAGCTTTCCAAGACAACTAATCCGGCACCCTCACCATAGACGAAACCATTGCGGTTGAGATCGAATGGGCGACAAGCCTTGGACGGGTCAGGTTCATGGGAAAGGGCTCCCAAAATATCTATTCCAGCCACGCCAACTGGCTCCAGGCTGGCGTCAGAACCCCCGGCTATCATCACATCAACATACCCTAAGCGAATGAAATTGGTCGCTGTGCCTATGGCGTCAGCGCCACTGGCACAAAGGCTATTTACAGCGC
>JAUWFX010000085.1 GCA_030606765.1 Dehalococcoidia bacterium | reverse complement strand
ACCGAGCTACGAGACTATTGAGTTCGATAGCATATACACTGCCTGCTATGCTCTTGGTGTAGATACATTTAATTGGTGGCAAACGCCAGAAGGCAACCCCAGTGTATTGTTTGAGTTCACGGATAGATACCTTTAATTGGTGGCAAACCTAGTATATTGCTTGTGGTAATGGAAATGTAGCAATAAACTGAGAATGTTGCTGCTACCGTGCGATGGTTAGAGGTTGGGTGATGGACCGTCAAGAAGTTGGTAAGCTGGGGGAGAAAGAAGCCCGGAAATTCCTCAAAAAGCGGGGCTACCGTATTCGCGAGGTGGGTTTTCGTTGCCCTCGTGGAGAGATTGATATCATTGCCCAGCAGAAGGACTGTCTTGTCTTTGTCGAGGTCCGCACCAAGAGCAATTTGAACTTCGGCACTCCTGAAGAATCAATAACAGCCGCTAAAAAGAAAAAACTCGTCGCCTTAGCCCTGACCTATACCAATACTCACCAAAACATCCCCCCTCTATGGCGCATAGATGTCGTAGCCATAGAACTCGATGACAAAGGCAAGCCCAAGCGCATCGAACTCATCGAAAACGCCATCGAGCAGGTCTCCCATTTTAATTACTAGCTACTCATAAATTACTAACCGTATCATTATCACCAGCGGAGTAGCTACACTGCAATATATGAGGTCAGTGAAATTTGAGAATAGCTTAAGACTAATTCATGTGTTTAGCAAATATACTGGACTTTGAACGTTAAAGGCGTATAATCTGATAACAAGGAGTTGAGAAGTGCAAAAGTCAACCGAAGAACGCTTAGCTGACATTGAGAATGGCATTACTAGGCTTATCAGGATACAACGTTACGTGCCTCGAATGTTGATAATCCTGCAAAGAATATCTGGGGCGTTTATAGAATCGGAACTATCTATCACTGAGCTCAAAATGTATCTAGAATCATATCACCGACATGGAGACCGTTTTCTCGCATTCATGTTTGGTGCAATAGCTGCGATGAGTCTTGGCACTTCAACGATAGCCTTATATTTCGCTACCATGAACTCTAACTTTATAGGCATGTTCACAGTGTGTTTCATTCTATTTTTTGTTCTTCTTTTCTTTGGTTTTCGAGAATATCGCCGTGAAAAGAGTGAACATCAGGAATTTGAACAGACATTTGCCAAACATCAAAGGGCTATAGATAGAATTGAAGAACGATTAGAGGAATTAACTGATGACCTGGCACAAATAGTAGATGAATGGAATGAGTTAGTCCCCGACGACTTGGTAAGTGAGCCCAGAAATGGCACACCAAGGCCTAAAGATTCTCACGACAGAAGCTAACCTCTGTTAGATTCGCAGAATACTCTTTTCATTTCAGGACATTAACTGCCAGATTGTTCCACTTAATCAACTCGGTTTTTGTCCATGTCCCAGACACTTCCAAACTGGTTATTGGGTCATTTCCATTTTCCAAATATAATCCCCTTCTATAGTTTGCCCCAACTCCCCTGAAGGGCATTGGAAACATTTTTATTATTTTGATTTCTGAGTGTGGGTATAAGTCAGTGAACCATCCATCGTCTAAGGGAAATAATACTTGATAGGAACTAAATGCATTCGGTATTTCATCCCTTGGTATACCCGTCTTCTGGGAAAGAATTTCATACTCTTTTTCTTCATAATCCTTTAGTATAAATCCTCCAAATATCCACATAAACCACTGCCAGAAAACAGGATATCTATGAAAGTACTTATGTTTACTAATAGTATCTAGACCTTGCTTGAACGAGCTCGGTAACGAGTCAATCAAGTTAAACTCGAATCCAAGTATGCTCTTGGTCACATCATCCGTTTTACCCGGGACTCCCGCATCTTTGTAAAGCTTATAATCCACCGCATTTTTTAGTATGGCTAATCTTGCCTTGTGTTCTAGGAGTGTACATATGTTAATATCGGTGTCCTCGCATTTAAGGAATGCCTGATAGATTTCGTCTGGAAGTTTCTCATACTCATCTTCGAAGTCTTCACCAATGAGTTCGTGCCCAGTCTTGGCTGTAATGTGTGGGGAATCCACAAAAACCGAATATAGCTTAGCAACTTTTTCAATGATATTGTCAGTAAAGAAGATACCACTATTTGTTTCGTAATAGTAATCTGCTAGTGCTCTGAAGCATTTCTTATCTGGATGACTTTTTTTCTTGTATGTTAGGCGTTCCAATAATCTACGTTCAACCCAATATGAGTAACGCCAAACCTCAATATCATTCTCATCAATATTGGCAGGCGTAAGCTCAGGTAATATTTTAGACAGTACTTCCTTGGAATCATCTAAGCTGGGTATCACTATTAGCTCAATGCCTAGAATCTCAGCCTTTTTCTTGAAGAAATCTATGTTGTTTTGTTCTCTATTAGTTATGAATTTCCCTCTAGGAATATGCAAGTACTGCATCCAACCACAGACTTTGAACAAATCTGAGAAACCCCAATCTCCAGACTTTGCTTCTACAAGGGCTACCGTAGGCGGTATAGTGTCATAGGTTGTTGATAGAATATCTAGTTCCAAGACCTCCCTAATGTCCCGCTCGATAATGTTCCTTTCAATGTAATATCCACCTAGTTGCATAAAGGCGGAAATATATTCTTCAAACTCTTTTCCCTTTGGTAGTTTGGGTAACTGAATGGTTGTCAATTTGCATTCTCCCAGCTAGATTATTTAATCGAGGATATTTGAACTTGTGTATAGTTGCTACTCATCAGCCACAGCATACATCCTAATCCTATTATACCACTCACTAGGTCAGTGGAGTTTGAGGATAGCTTCACCTTCTGCACTCAGGATATATAGTTTGCGGCGCCTATGTTGCTCTCAAGTAAGGTTTTAATACTTCAGGAATTAATTCGGTAGAATTAGTTTCTGTGTAGCTGTCCAGATTCCGGTGAGCGCCTCAAAGGCGGGAGGCCTGGGCTAAGATTGATTAATTAGAGCTTAAAAGCACCAACTCCTTCATCGGTTGATACATAGAGAATTCCATCAACTATCGAAAAATCGGTCATACCTGCGTATCCAAAAATTGCTGTCCAGAGGACACCACCCGTTTCTTGGTCAATAGCTTGAAGCGCACGGCGCCCTTCTACAAGAACTCCACCATAGGAAGAAGAACCACTTTCATAAATGACCCCTTGATGTTCATAATTTAGCTCGGAGAGAAGTGGTTTATCTATCAGGAAAGTCAGACCGGGCTCACCCTCGTTAGTTATCTCTTCCTTCACGCTTTTTCCCAAAATGCAGCAGTTCACAAAATCAGACTGGGACCATTCTTCGGGGAGGCAGTCACATTGCCACCGACAATCAACGCCCTCAGAGAGGTAGAAAGACCAGCTAATCTGACCATATACTTTGTCTAAAGCCGTTATATTAGATGCATACCAATACCAGGGGTCATCGGGCTCGGACATCGGAACAATACGTACCGAATGCCAAGCGTATGCGTATTGGGAGTCAATTCCCACCAAGACGGATTCTGTCTGCTCACCTTCCCACAGTAACTCCCCCGTTGTTCCGTTGATAGCTGTGATTTTGGGAGGGGGACGGGGGAGATATTCAGTAGCATCGTCATATGTACTTGGACCAAGACAGAGCACTTCATCCCCAACCAGAATTCGTTTGCTGTGAGTATCAATGTCGCGATTCCACCATAAAGGTACAAGAGGCAGGGATACGACAGTACAATCTGTCAACCTAATTTCAGTTCCTTCAAAGCTAGCTAAGACACCTGTGTAAGTGACCAGGTCGCCCTCTTTAAGTTGTAGTAAGCTCGACATCTGATTTTCATCAAAAAAGGCTACGACCTCTGTTCGGGCCCAGTCCAATGGATTAAGAAAATAAGCTATTAGCCCTTCTTTTTTTGTTGACACATATTTAAGTTCATTTGTCCATTCAGCTTGCTTTCCTTCATAGTTTTTCCAGAGGTCGTCTCTCTGTAAGCTTGTCAATTCAGGGTCGAAAAGTTCTTTGGCAAAATCATAGGCAGAGACCGCAACATAGTCAAGCTCCGCTATGCCTCCTGATGGCACCTTTGGTAACTGTGTAGTTATGACAATCACCACACTGATAGCTATCACACAAGCTACTATGATTCCTACCAGCTTCTTCTTACTCTTTCCTTTAGTGGCTTGCCCTGTCATCAGTCGACGCAAACACTTAGGACAAAACCCAGTGCCCTCGCTCACTTTAGTTCCACAAATAGGACAAGTTGGCATTACTTTACCTCCTAGACATTCATAATGCCCATCCCTCCAAATCCACTGGCTAGGCTACTCATCAACCACAGTATATATCCTAATCCTATTATACCACTTCCGAGGTCAGTGAAGTTTGAGAATAGCTCCACCTTCTGCACTCAAGACATAGAGTTTGCGGCGTTTATGTTGCGCTCAAGTAAGGCTCTAATACTTCAGGAATTAATCCGGTCGAATTAGCTTCTATGTAGCTGCCTTGGACGCGGCGTCCTTGAGCTGTCCGGGGAACAGCGGCTCGTGTCTTACGTCTACCGGTATGGGGTATCGAACGCCGGTCTGGTGGGTGGCTTCAAGCCCCCTTATAACCGGGTCAAGCCAGTTTGCTGGTATAGTAAAGGCCATCTCTTCATCTTGCACCATTGCCCAGACCCTATCGCCATTTCCCGGGAGCACTACCTTCGGCTTTCCGGTCTCGAATGTTTGCAGGACTCCTTCAGTGCAGGTCCCAGCCCGGCCGCTGAATACAGACTGCATGCTCACACCTGTCTCCTGCGTGGCTCCGTGCACCAGCCGCATCAACTGAGCGGGATTGCAGAATATCATGACCAGGTCCGGGTCGATTTTAGTCCTCTCCAGTGGAGAGAAGACCACACCGGCATACTTGCCCTTGCTTAGCTTGACCTGCTCTACCCCGTCCATTGTGGTCTTCGCCACATTCTCGTTAGCTGAGTATTTCATTACTACCATGAAATCGGCCAGGGCTTTCTTGGTCTCAGATTCAGGCTCGCTCCATCCATAGGTATAGGCTGCAATCAGACAAGCGTTATCATCGGCCGTCATTCCCACTGTCCAACCGTACTTGCGGGCCATCGTCATGCCGACGCAAATATTTGTCTTGAACCCCATGTCCCGGGAAGGACGACGGGTCTTCTCCGGGAATTCATCAACGCTTTCGACCAGCTTAACAGCGATAGGGAAGGTCAGGGGTCTTATGAGTCTGTTCAGTGCTTCCGCTTTTTGGGTCCAGTCTGTCATGGTGTCACCTCCAGATTTTTGTAGTGCGACCTTTCAGGGTCGTGCAGCACGAGGCTAAAGCCTCGCACTACATTCCTAAACACCCTCTGGTTTATTGAGAGCAACAGTTTATAGTACACCGTCCATAAGCGGTGCCTATGTTACTTTCAAGTAAGGCTCTAATACTTCGGGGATTAATACGGTACCGTCAGCTTGCTGATAGGTTTCCAGCACAGCGATAAGGACTCGTGGTAGACCCAATCCTGAACCATTGAGCGTGTGAACAAGCTGTGGTTTAGCGCCACGCTCAGGGCGATAACGGATATTTGCTCGCCTAGCCTGAAAATCGCCGCAGTTGCTGCAAGAACTGACCTCGAGCCATTCATCACAGCCAGGAGCCCACATTTCAAGATCATATGTTTTGCAGGCGGCAAAGCCGAGGTCTCCAGTACATAATTGAACCACGCGGTGAGGTATGGCCAACTTCTGACATATATCTTCAGCATCAGCTACCAGCTTCTCCAGTGCTTCGTCAGAACTCTCAGGGTCGGTAACTTTGTAGAGTTCCACTTTATCAAATTGGTGCCCCCTTTTAATGCCCCTGGTATCTGTGCCGGCAGCCATCTTCTCTCGACGGAAGCAAGGGGTATAAGCGACATAATGAAGGGGCAAGCTATCGGCACTTAATATTTCATCACGGTGAAGGTTAGTCAACGGTACCTCCGCCGTGGGTATAAACCAGAAGTCATCTTCCTCGTCGTGGTATAAATTATCGCCGAACTTAGGTAAATTTCCTGAGCCGACCATACACTCTCGCTTTACCATAAAAGGAGGATAGATTTCTTTATAGCCATGCTCGTTTACATGGACATCGAGCATAAATGAGATAAGTGCTCGTTGGAGGCGTGCGCCCAGTCCTTTGAGAACATAAAACCTGGTCCCTGAGAGCTTCACTCCCTGATGGAAATCTATTATGTCCAAATTTTCCCCCAGCTCCCAGTGAGGCAAGGGCTTGAAGGGTAATTCCCCTGGTTTGCCCCAGGTACGCACTATCATGTTATCACCCTCGCCTCTCCCTAAGGGCACGCTCGGGTGGGGGATGTTGGGTAACCCCAGCAGCAGGGAATCAAGGTTGGCCTTTGCTTCTTTGGTCTGCTGCTGCAAGGAAGATACTTGCTCTCCCAATTGACGCATCTGGGCGATGAGCTGAGGTGGTTTTTCCTTGCTTTTGCCCAGTTGTTTGCTTGTCTCGTTATGTTTGGCACGGAGTTCCTCGGTTTGACGGAGCAAGCTGCGATAACGCCCATCAATCTCAAGGATGCTATCGAGGGCAAAGCTATCGCCTCTTTTCTCCAGAGCCTGGCGAACAAGTTCAGGGTTTTCACGAATAAGCTTAATATCAAGCATTGGTTCCTTCTCTTCGCTCAGGGCTCGGGCTTTGTCTTTAGCTGGGGGAAAAGTATCACTTCTCGAACAGATTGCTGATTTGCAAGTAGCATAACCATGCGGTCAATGCCTATCCCCAGACCACCGGTGGGTGGCATCCCATACTCCAGAGCCTGAAGAAAATCTTCATCGGCGATTTCCACTTCCTCATCGGCAGCTTGTTCTTTTAGCTGCTGGCGGAACCTTTCTCTTTGCTCCAGGGGGTCATTAAGCTCAGTGAAGGCATTAGCAATCTCCATGCCAGCCACAAAGCCCTCAAATCTCTCTACCAACCGGTCATCACCCCGCTTCCTTTTAGCCAGAGGTGACATTTCCACAGGGTAATCCAGAAGGAAAGTTGGCTGAATAAGGTTTGGCTCAACAAAAGTGGAAATCAATTCGTCTATCAGCCTGCCCCTCCCTTTGCTTGGCTCGACTTCCATTCCCATTTCTGCCATCCGCGTCCTCAGTGAAGCGGCATCAGGATAATCTTCAAAATCAATGCCACGGTATTCCTTTATTGCATCACGAAGGTAAAGTCTTTGCCACGGCAGACCAAGGTCAATGGTTTTGCCGTTGCAAGCAAGATTGGTATTGCCCAGAACCTCCTGAGCTATGTGAACGAACATTTCCTCAACCAATCTCATCATGTCATTGTAATCGCTATAAGCTTGATAGCACTCAAGCAAGGTGAATTCCGGGTTATGTCTAACAGAAATGCCTTCATTGCGAAAGGCACGCCCCATCTCGTAAACTTTGTCAAAGCCGCCTACCACCAGTCTCTTGAGATGTAGCTCCAGGGCAATTCGCAGATAGAGGTCTTCATCAAGGGCATGATGATGGGTGACAAAGGGGCGTGCTAGTGCTCCGCCGGCATGGGGCTGAAGCACAGGAGTTTCTACCTCCATAAACCCCTGCTTATCGAGAAAACTTCTTATGGCAGTGATAATCTTGCTGCGCAAAGTAAAAATGCTTTTACTCTCTTCGTTGGAAATGAGGTCGAGATATCTCTGCCGATAGCGTTTTTCTACGTCAGC
>JAUWFX010000154.1 GCA_030606765.1 Dehalococcoidia bacterium | reverse complement strand
AGAGGTATGAGGCGGTGAGTTTCTTTTGCGGCCATGATTCCGGCTGTTTTTGCTACGGCTAAGACGTCTCCCTTTTCTAGTTCCCCTTTACGGATAAGCTCTAAGGTAGCGGGCTCCATCTGTACCTTGCCTTTGGCTATTGCCTGGCGTTCTGTTTCTTTTTTCTGGGTAACGTCTATCATGTGAATTTGCCCTAACTCCATTCTCAACCTCCAATCTGCGACATTTTTCGATTCACCGGCCTGATATTGCCTCCCTCTAAATGATGATGCTCCGGCTTAGAAGCAACTGCCTTTAGAATCAGGCTTTTTAGCTCCTCCATCGAGGCATTATTGCGTAGCGGCGTTTTTAAGTCAATCTCACCTTCTCCCAGAAGGCAGGGGCGTAGCTTGCCGTCTGGAGTAAGTCGCATGCGGTTACACCGGGAGCAAAAGGAGGTCTCGGTGAGGGGACTGATGAAGCCTATAGCGCCCTTGGCTCCAGCCAAGCAGTAGTACGTAGCAGGTCCGTTGCCAGTTATGGGCGCACAGGGCTCAAGCTTGCCAAGCAGACTAATATGTTGTCGCAATTCAATGGAAGGTACAAACTCCGCTGCACCCTTGAAGGGCATAAGCTCGATGAACCGGACATGACATCCTTCTTTATAGGTCATCTTGGCGAAATCCAGTATCTCATCATCGTTTATGCCCCGCATGACTACAGTGTTTATCTTGACCGGTTCGAAGCCAGCCTCCTTTGCTGCCTCGATGCCCTCAAGAACGGTTTTCAATTCTCCAAGACGGGTTATGTATCGAAATTTATCGGGTTTAAGCGTGTCCAGGCTAACGTTAACTCTAGACAAGCCTGCCTGCTTAAGTTCCATAACATATTTCTTGAGAAACGTCCCATTCGTCGTCAAAGACAGCTCTTCGATTCCTTCCACTTGAGATATCATCTTAATGAGCTTGGGCAACTCAGCCCTAACCAGGGGCTCACCACCAGTGAGCCTTACCCTGTTGATGCCCAGCTCTGCCGCTACTCGGACAACAGTCCGAATCTCCTCGTAGGAGAGAATCTCGCTATGGGGCATTTGCGGGACACCTTCGGGTGGCATGCAATAGAGGCAGCGCAGGTTGCAACGGTCAGTAACTGAAATACGGAGGTAATTTATGCTCCGTCCGAAAGAATCAAGAATTCCAATCATTCTTTCTCCCCCTTAGCCATAGTTACAAGCCTCACCCCTTCTACTTGGCTGAAACTGGCACCCTGGCTGATGGAATGAATTGTCTTATCAGGTTCGACTACCTTCACTCCAGCAAGGATATCCACACCATAATCAAACAAAACTGGCAATAAAGGCGTGGTGGGCCCCACCATAACAACAAAGCTATTCTTACTTAAGGCCAGCAACCTGTCAATTGTGTGATTTATGAATGAAGTTCCCGTAAGGCCAACCACGTCAGCTTGAGGCAATACCTCTTCCGCCGCCTCTGCTGGCAATTCTCCCTCTCGAGGGTTTTGCTCTATGACCCAAAGCGTCCTTGCTACCGCTCGTAGCTTTGGAATCCACGGGAAGCGACCTACTATAGCTATATTTTTGCCCCTGCCCTTCAGTGCCAGAACATCAAGAGCATTTTCTCCAACGCATCTAGCTTCATCAATATCTATTAACGAATTAATGGCTGCCATTCCAATGGATGCTTCCAGAACATTGTCTGACCTGGCATATTGTGCCAGCTCTAATGCCGATAGTCCAGTTAAGCTCCCCGCATTTTTTACTGGCCTGTGATATGGATGTGGCTCGTGAAAAGTGGAGGCCAGACCGCAGTGCTTGCTCAGCACTGCGGTCCAGAAGACACATGTATGTACCTCACGAACTACACTGTCTCCACTTAAGCTAGAGATTAAATCGTCTAGGATTGTGGTCATTAACTAGCTTCCCTTTTCCATAATATGCACCCCGGTAGCTTTGAAAGTAGCATAAACTTCCCTGCCCACTTGTAAATTCAATTCTTCTGCTGATATTTTGGTGACCAAAGCTACTAGACGGAAGCCACAATTTATTTCCACCCGGCTAAGCGGTCCACGAGAGGTCGCTTGGGTAACCTTGGCCTGAAAAGAATTCCTTGCCGAACTTTGGGTGCTAGATAAAGCTAAAGTGATATCTTCAGGCCTGATACAAGCATATACTTCCCTTCCCGCGGGATATTTAGAAACTGCCTGTATGGCATTGCCACCTATATTTACCGTGGCTATACCTTCGTTGTTTGCAATTATTACGCCTTCTATGATGTTCTCCATACCGACAAAATGAGCTACCTCTTCGTTTTGAGGTGAACGGAATATGTCGGTGGCATTGCCTGTTTGGACAAGTCTGCCATCAAGGAGCACCCCTATCCTGTCAGCGAGTTGCTGCCCTTGAGACATATCATGCGTTGCCATTATCATGGTAGTGTTACGTTGCCTGGCGACATATGAAATTAACTGCTCAATGTTTGCTGTGGAAACAGGGTCAAGGTTAGCTGTGGGCTCGTCCAATAACAACACCTCAGGTTCGAGCACCAGGGACCTGGCTAAAGCTACTCTCTGCGCCTCCCCTCCGGAAAGTGTCCGGGCGTTCCTATTCTCATAGCCTTTTAACCCAACCATTTCCAGGATATGGTCAACTTTCCCGGCAATCTTGTTCTTTTCCTCTCCCCTCCATATTAAGCCACAAGCAACGTTGTCATAGACACTCAAATTAAATACCTGAGGCTTCTGGTGTATAAATGACATCCGACGACGTATCCCCAATCTTTGTTTCCCCGACTTGGCGATGCATTGGCCATCAAAATAGATTTCCCCCGAGCCAGGAACTTCTAGCAGGTCTATAATACGCAAAAGCGTTGTTTTGCCCGCCCCGGTGGGCCCGATTAAAGCAAACACTTCGCCTCTATCAACGCTAAGGTTGATATTCTCAAGTATCGCCCGCTCACCATATCTGTGGTTTAGTCCCGTTACTTCTATTAAAGACATCCCTTACCTCTGCTGTAGCCTATTCAAGACAATGTTAATGATAAGTGCCAGTAACAAAAGAATTATACCTAGCGCTATTGCCAACGCTAACTCGCCTTTGGATGCCTCTAATGATATTGCTGTGGTAATGACCCTGGTGGCTCCCTTGATATTTCCACCGACCATCAGAGCACATCCCACCTCTGAGATAGCCCTACCAAAGCCCATTATCACAGCAGCCAGCACAGCATACCTTGCCTCCCTCAGCACAAGCAAGACGGTCTGAAAGCCGCTGGCACCAAGCGATGTGGCTGTATCCACAATCTCCCTACTTACACCGCTCAACGCGGAAATGGTCAAACCAAGCAGTAGGGGAATGACAAGTATCATCTGACCAATCACCATAGCAGGGGGCTCAAAAAGTATGCCAAGCTCACCAAGTGGCCCTGCGCGGGAAAATAGCACGAAAACAAACAAGCCAATAACAACTGTGGGCACGCTGAACAGCGTCTGGATGATATTTATTAAGACCCTTTTACCACGGAAGTGATGGAAGTGTATTAGACTACCTAGTGGTAAACAGATCAGAGAGGCCAGCAGACAAGATGTCCCCGAAATCCTCAAGGACCTTCCGGCTATCTCTATTACCTCGGGGTCGAGGGAGATTATGAGTTCTATGGCCTTGGTAAGGCCGTGCCATATTTCAGTCAATTGCTCCCACCTGCTTTAATATGCTATTTCTTGGCACAGGCTTCGTACTTGCCGGTGCAGGTAA
>JAUWFX010000133.1 GCA_030606765.1 Dehalococcoidia bacterium | reverse complement strand
AGTACCGAGGCTACTTCAGATGGCATGGTATTTGGCAGGCGGTATGCGAAACGGCTATCCACGACAACAGAGGACGAGAAACCTCCATAAGGTTCCCACGTTGCTGCTTTGACAATGTCCCGACATAAGTGCTCCTCTCCCTGCTTACACCACTCACATTTAGTGCAAGACCGGCCTTGCCATCCGATGCCCACACGGTCCCCTTCTTTCAGACCGGACGAGGCCTTGCCTACTTCACAAACATACCCGACAATCTCATGGCCGGGCACAAATGGGTAAGTCACGATTCCATAATAGTTGTTGATGCCGTGGATATCCGTATAACAAAGACCACAGTGCGTGACAGAAACCCGGACATCGTGCTCACCAAGCTTCGGTGATTCGTAAGTGAATGGCTCAAGCGGTTGCCCCACCGCCTTCGCTGCGTATCCTTGGACAGCTAAAACAGACATTGTCGCAACCTCCTTCCTCGTACTATTGGAAAACCTGAACTATTATTTGAACGTTATGCGGTCTCCATATTGCTCTTCAATTTGCTGAGATTGTTTTCATCTCCTCACGCATCATGTCCATCGCTATTGGAGATAACAATTTCAGAAACCCAGCTACCTTCATAACACCTGCTTCGGAAGCTAGTATGAGTGACACACTTCGCTTCCTTATCGCAACATTCCAGAGGTCAACATATATGTTGTAAATTGAGTGTAGTTCTCGGTGATTCTATTGTCAATAGACATCTGGTTACCGGCTCAGAGGAATACCACCTTACAGGACAAGCTAATTCGAATGCCGAACCCTGAACCTGAAAAATGGTTGAGGAGTTTCGAGGAACGGGTCACCGGTATCAAGAAGTGATATGCCTGTCCCTCGCCGCATGTTCACAGTCCTGCGCAGTCATGTCAAACCCCTATGAGCAGTAATCGACGGGAATAAAAATGGTAGCCGTCTTACCGCACAGCTCCAATCAAAAAAGTTTCTTTTTACTTGCAACTGCGGCCAGTGGAGCTATCGCTATCCAGAGTGTAATGTTTATCAGCATGGCTGTGACATAGTTAATATCCACACTGATGCCAAGCCTCGTAGCAATGACATCCCAGAGAAGCATGAGGAATAACGAACTCAAAAAGAAACCCGGTATCGCCGCCAATATTCTGAAGTAACCCATTTTAGCCCTCCTTTGTTTCATTCTTGTAGCACTGACTCGATTTCTTGATACGCTTGTGAAAGAATCTGGCGAATCTGCTCTGCTTTATCGGCATTCAGGCTGCGAAAGCCGCTACTGAGTAAATGTTCGAGCGCATGATATTCCTTCATTACCATGACCATCTTGCCGATGCTCTTAAAACTCCACTTATGTTTCATCTGCCTTCTCACGCCGTCGGCGATATTACTCTGACTCGTCAGGAACTTAAGGCCTTCTTCCGTAATCGAGTAAATCTTTTTACCTTCCTGCTCATTGGAACTGGCATATCCCATTTCTTCCAACATCTGGAGAGTAGGGTAGATAACTCCGGGGCTCGGCTTATAAAAACCGTAGGACTGTTCCTCAAGTTCCCGGATGATGTCATAACCGTGTCTTGGCTTATCCTTCAACAGGTCTAAGATTATGTATTTGAGGTCACCTTT
This sequence comes from Dehalococcoidia bacterium, assembly GCA_030606765.1. The sequence goes on along the minus strand of JAUWFX010000133.1, from coordinate 2,982 downwards.
CTGAAAGGAAGTCCCTCTCCGCGAACTTCGAAAAAATCGCTCTTCGTGAAATATCCGATCTCTGAACATTCAAACCTCCTTTTCGTCGCATTAATTAATGTGGCATAAATAATATCTAGATATATCTAGATATTATTATACATCAAGTCCCTGGTTTGTCAAGAGGTTTCAGGAGGTATAGGAAAGAAATTTTTCTGGACCATCATTTGGAAGGTAATCTAATTAACTATGGTGGGCCTCGTGGGACAGTTCCCGAACTCCTGTTTGAGAAGAAGCAATTGATTCCGTCAATACAGCAGCTACTTGTCTGTCATTCGCGCAAGTAGCGATATTGACAACGAGACAGTATTAATTTAACCTAGCTATAGTCATGATTATCGCCACCGCTATACCACAAGTTGATAGAAAATCGTACGTTTTTCTGCTACCCTGGGCTATCATGAGCCTGCCCAAATGCCTGGGAGCGCTTGATTGCTACGAGGATTGCATCCTTTTCACAGCGGGAGTATACGGTCTGGTACTGCTAGTCAAAAACTGGAAAATCATTGGAGTGAGGCAAAGAGATGAGCAAAAATCTGTCATTTAAGAATTGGCAAAATATCCTCTGGAGCACGCTTCTGACTATTCTGGGTATTGTCTGTTTTCCAGCCAATCCCCTCGTCTTGACAGGCATCATAGAAGTAGAGTCATACCTCGTATTGTTCATCATCGGTTGGGTGGTATGGGCATTCGGTATGGTACTGGTCATGGCTCCTATAGTCATGTTCCCACGACGAGGTGGTGTTGCCAAAAGGAAGTCTTTCGTAAACACAACACGTCTGGTTGATACAGGCATATATGCAGTAGTCAGGCATCCGCAATACACAGGTGGAATCTACGCAATTTTCCTCACCACTTTTTTATGGTATCCGCATTGGCTATTCGGAGTGCTCGGGGCGATAGGCACGGTAGTTGTCTACATAGGTTGTAGAGAGGAAGACCAACGGCTAATAGAGAAGTTCGGGGATGCTTATGTAGCCTATATGAAAAGGGTACCTAGAATGAATATCTTTTTAGGCCTCTTCCGCTGGCTGAAGCGTAGAAAGTAGAAATTAGCTATGCCTAGTCACAAATCTTACTGCAAAGCAATATCTATCTCGGAGTTGAATCAGGGTAATATAACTACTCGTCAATAAATCCGGAAACCTGCGTCGTTGATAAATTAAGTAATCAGTTAGCTTTGCAATTGGGTAATATCATTACCTATGGTGGGCGGTAGAGGACTTGAACCTCTGACCTTCTGTATGTAAGACACTCTTGTTAAAAGGCGGAGGCCGCTTGCCTCTTTTCTGAGTGAGATTCTAGCAACCAGAAACTAAAGAAACTCAGTTCCCTGTTTAGCCATCTGCTCGGCGCAACAATCTAGGGGTAACTGGCGACGGACTGTGACTCACTAACCAAAACAGGCTCCTGTTACCACTTTATTAATATCAATGACCTCTATCATTGGCTCAAATATTACATCTCTGGCCAATGTCCTTCCAAAAGCTATAACAGTAATCAGGCCTGATCCGCTTTTTCTTTCAGCGATTCTCTTTTCTTCAAGATGATTTTGGTCGCCATTCTGGCTATTTCTCCTACAAGCGTTGAACATTTGTCCACCATGCCTGCTTTATAAGCTGCTTCCATCTCCTTCGGGTCGTAGAGATTGAAGAATCTGCCAACAAACTTGGTCTGGATGTCAGCACATCGGCAGGTGCCATATTTTTCAATGAACTGGTCATGCAGTTTTTTCGACAGTATGAGAGCAGGTACCTGTTTCATCATATCGCCGGAGTCTTTACCCTCTCTGCCGAATAGATAGCTTATTGCCATGACACCCCCGGAAAGTGCCCCACAATGCCCATCTCCTGTTAAGCCTACTCCATCAGCGAACCCGGTGGCGGCTTTGAAAACATCATCGTTTTCAATGCCAAGTGCCTCGAAAATTCCGGCAATTGTGCATTGCGGGCAGCCGGTACTTTCCATCTCATGCCGTTTGCCACTTTCGAATGCCTTGTTTAATACATTTTCATCAATTTCTCCCATTAGTCTGCTCCTTTAAAATATATTTAAGCCCATTCCCCTCTTGTGTTTAATAATAGTCTCTATGTCGAGGATTCTAACCTCTTATTCCCGGATCGTTACTATGCCAAGTTTTTGTTTAACGAGATGAGTTATTGCTATTTAAGCCTTATGAGCTGGCCTAAACTGCAACCTTTTTCAGTCTCGATGGTGGGCGGTAGAGGACTTGAACCTCTGACCTCCTGTGTGTAAGACAGGCGCTCTCACCACTGAGCTAACCGCCCATGGTACGCCTGGCGGGATTTGAACCCGCGACCTCAGCCTCCGCAGGGCTGCGCTCTATCCAGCTGAGCTACAGGCGCATACAGACCCCATTCAATTGGTGCCGAAGGAGGGATTTGAACCCTCACGCCCTTAAGGACACTACGCCCTGAACGTAGCGCGTCTGCCATTCCGCCACTTCGGCATCTAATCTTCTGCCTAAAATTCTCTCTTTCCCAGAGAGACAAAAATAACTGCCAATAACCCCAATAGATTGAGGGGAATAAGGGCACAGATAGCCCCGGCTAAGGACAGGCTAAAACTTTTCCTTCTTATGGCCGAGAAGCCACCTACTATGGCTATTATACCCAGGACAAGAAGAAGTCCTCCCATAATCATCGGCCAAATTGGGACGACAGCCCAACTATGTTCATGCCAAACGCCTGGAGGGTTAAAAAAACACAGCCTGAGCGGTATGCCGAGGCTTACTAAAGCCACCATCATCCCTCCAGCAATTACCTCAAATGCTCCCACTACTATGCTTAAGACTCCGCCAGCACTAAGTAACCCACCCCTGTCATTACCATTAGATACCATTTTCTTTTCTCCTCCTTATTATGGTGGGCGGTACTGGACTTGAACCAGTGACCTCTTGCGTGTGAAGCAAGCGCTCTAACC
>JAUWFX010000078.1 GCA_030606765.1 Dehalococcoidia bacterium | reverse complement strand
GATGCGAACCAGAAATACTCCTGTCCCTTAGTTCAGGCCTCCCCGTTCATAATACGCCAGACGGTCAACCTGGGAGAGCGGATACTGATACCCATAATTGATTTCAGTCGGGGCGACGCCGATGTGATAAAGAACTTCGCGGATGTCGCCGTAAAGATGGGGTTCAGCAGAAGGAAAGGCAAGAAGGCTGCCTTAGCAGGCCTTGAATCTCAGCAGAGGTTCGAGGCTGACCAGGCAGTGCTGGGCAGGGAACTGTTGGAGCAACTGCGCCAAAGCGGCCAGTTGGGCGTGGTCCTCTTTGCCAGGTCTTATATGTCGCAGGATGCCGGGGCAAATCTGGGCATAGCGGAGAAGCTCGCTCAGCTTGGGGTGGTGCCCATACCGCTGGACTTTTTGCCCCTGGAGTCGGTGAATGCCAAGGATTACTCCGACCGTCCTTACTGGTTCTATGAGAACAAATATATAGCCGGTGCGGCTATAACTGTCTCAGACCCGCAGCTTTATGGGTTGTCGCTGACAAACTTTGGATGTGGCCCGAACTCCTTTATCCTCCACCTTGTAGAAGATATCATGGGGGGCAAGCCTCTGGGGCAGTTGGAAATAGACGAGCATGCCGCTGAGGCTGGCATCGTTACCCGCCTCGAAGCCTTCGTCGACACCATTCAAGGATTTGCCAATTATGCCGAGAAGCATGAAGCTCCACATAAAGAAGATATCTATCGGAGAGCATTTCCACCCGTCATTGATACCAAGAAGACCTTTATTATCCCCAGGATGGCGCCGCACATTGAGCTTGTAGCTGCGCTTCTAGAGGGCAGCGGCTTCAGGGCAGTTGTGCTTCCTGAGGCCAATGAACGCAATCTATTCTATGCCGATAAGGTAACGTCGGGTGTGGAATGTTTGCCCTATCGGGTAACCCTGGGCGACTTTCTGAGATTCTATTACGAAAATGGCACTGACTTGAAAAACGTCGAAGCAGTTATGGCCGGGGCATACGGCCCTTGCCGCTTTGGAAAATATGCCCTGGAACAAATCAAGATACTTAAAGATGTGGGCATTGACCTTCCAATACGGACCACTGTGTCGAACAATGCTTATCGGGATACAGATATTAGCCCTCGTTTTGCCCGCCTCGCCTGGAAGGGCAGCGTCGCTATTGACTATCTCCAAAGGTTGCTCTGGCGCACTCGCCCTTATGAAAAGCGGCCACGCTCGGCAGACGAACTGTTCGATGAATATCTCGGCAGAATTGTCGGTCGTGTCCGTAAGAAGGAAGGTCTCGATGATATCCTGCGCCAGGTAACTTCTGATTTCAGGTCTCTCATTGACCCGGAACTGCCCCGCAAGCCGTTGGTGGGCATTAATGGCGAAATCTTTCTGCGCTCCAACAGATTTAGCAACCAGGACCTGGTCAGGGAGTGCGAAAGGGCTGGGCTGGAAGTCGTCGTTTCTTCCATAGGGGAATGGATAAATTACATCTTCTACCGGCATGTTGAGGATGCTGTCAGGGACCGCAAATTCCTGAAGGCACTGATTAGCTACGTGATAAAGCGTGTCTGGGAACATGATGAGCACACGGTAGTCAAACATTTCCAGAACCTGGTTGATGTGAGAGAGCCCTCAACGGAAGAGGTACTGAGATTGACAAGCCAGTGGCTTTCCCCAAAATGCGGAAGCGAGGCAGTTCTCAGTATAGGTGGTGGAGTCGAATGGATGGAGAATCCTAAGTTTGCTGGTGTGATATCGGTAATGCCCCATGGCTGTATGCCCGGTGGAATTGTGGCTGCGATGTCAGAGAAATTCAGTACCTTGTATCGCAAGCCCTGGATTAACCTCACCTATGACGGCTTTGTGGAAAGCACCAACCTTACGAGAATCAATAATTTTGCTGAGGTCATCAGATTCTGCAGCCAGGAAAGGAAGGGGGGCGCTTAGGCAGGTCTGCCTTCCGCAGCGTTGACAATGGCTACGATTTGGAATACTCTAATTGAGATTTGGAGCCATTGAGCACAGATGCCAGGTAGTGCTGCTAGGGAAAGCTCGCTTTTGATCAAGGCCGATGCTTCAAGGTGTGCCGGCTGCATGACTTGCATGTTGCGTTGTTCCTTCAGGCTTGATAGCAGTTTTAATTTAGCCGCCGCACGGATTCAGGTTAGAAAATTGGTCAATCAGCCGAATGAGTTCGACATAGCTTTCACAGACGAGTGCGATAGGTGTGGCCTTTGTGTTACATACTGTCCATATGGAGCTTTGACCCGACAGAGAGTAAGGAAGGGAACATAGCGTGGGACTTCCTGGTTATGCGGGTAATATCCTGTATGTTGATGTGACCAGCGGCAGCGCAAGGAAAGAGCCGCTTGATGCTGACCTGGTCAGGACTTACATTGGCGGCGCTGGTATAAATAATAAGCTAGTGTACGACCTCATACCCCCGGACGTGGAGGCGCTTTCCCCTCAAAACGCCATCATCATGGGCACAGGTCCCTTTAATGGCAGCACCATACCTGGCTCTTCGGAGCTAATGACCGTGTATAAGTCGCCTCTTAACAACTCTTTTCCTCACAGCAACGGTGGTGGCTATTTCAGCCACTTTCTGAAGTCATCGGGCTATGACCATCTGGTTATAACCGGTTGTTCAGAGAAGCCGGTGTATCTGAAAATACAGGATGATGATGTTGCGCTATGTGATGCCAGTGACCTCTGGGGCAAGGACGTTTTCGAAACCACGGATGCACTGAGGCGAAGGCATGAGCCGTGCAGCGTGATTCCGATTGGTCAGGCGGGAGAAAACTTGGTGAGCATCTCAGTGACTCAAATCGATAAGGGTGGCACAGTGGGCTCGGGTGGACTTCCTGCCGTGATGGGTTCTAAGAACCTCAAGGCTGTAGTCGCCGTGCGGGGCACGAAAAGTATAACGGTGGCTGACCCCAAACGGCTTAAGAGGCTTGTTGACGAGATACTGAGCCGGGTGAAGAATTACCACCTGCGAGATGAGATGATGCAGGGAGGTGCCATGACCATGACTAGTGGCTGGGTGCCCGAAGGAGCCATAGCCAGAGCTTCGTCAGTGTTTTCGTCCTATCCTCCGTATGTAAAGGAGCTACAGGAAAAAATCTACGAGATTCATAAGCGTAGCCGAAAGAAAATCGCCTGTATCACGTGCCCCATGTCCGATAAAGACCGCCTGGACTTACCCGGGCACAGTATGACTACATACGATACTGCGATACTTGCTGTTGGAGCATTACTGACAGCTTCGCCAGCGTTCGGGCACCTTAATGAGGGCACCCCGCTGGACAGGTACGCACATGCCCTCCGTTTTTTTGATATGGTAAACCGCTACGGTATTGAGAGGGTCTATAGCTTTGAGGGACTTATCGATTTTGCAGTCACTCTGTATGAAGATGGCATTATCACCAGGGCAGATACCGGTGGCATTGAACTGAAACGGGACTTTGACACCCTGATAAAGCTGACACAGATGACTGCTTTCAGGCAGGGCTTCGGTGACATCCTAGCCGATGGTGTGGTTGCTGCTGCCCGCCGCATCGGGAAGGGAGCAGATAGATATGTCCAGAATGTAATAAAAGGGCAGTTTGTTATCTTCGACCCTAGGGTGTCAGGGCTTGGACCGATGCAGTTTGAGATGATGGTATATCCGGGTCGTGCGCTGGGAGTGGCTGCAGGTATGGGGGCTCCTACATATAGCCCGGGTTGGCCGATGGAGAAACTCTTGAAACAGGCTCATAGGTGTGGAGTTCCTGAGGAAGCAATCAGTCGCATATTTACCGAGAGCACATTCAATGTGGGACGCCTGGCCAAGCACGGAGAGGACTTTTTCAACTTATTCAACATGTTCGGCCAGTGCCATCGCCTTTACATCTCCAGGTTCTACAGCATGAAAATTCTGGCTGAGCTATATTCGGCGGTTACCGGAATTGAGGTTACGCCAGCCGACCTCAAGCTGGCCAGTGAGCGAGTATGGAACCTGTGGAAGTTAATTAATTGCCGTGCCGGTTTCAACCGTAAGGATGATGAGCCCCCTGAGATATGGTTCCAACCTCTCAAAGGAATAGAAAGCGAATATCAACTGAAAGACTATTTCTTGTCAACCGTCCTGCACCGACAAGACGTTGAGAGGCTTTTGGATGACTATTATGATGAGCGGGGCTGGGACAAGAAAACGAGTGTGCCCACTGCTCCTAAGCTAAAGGAGTTGGGGCTGAACCACCTGAAAGGGATTGCCTAAAAGGCCTACGATTACCAACTGCAGGGTGATTTAATCTTTCAAAAATGATATACTAAAAGGGTTATGGCTAAATCTTACGTTCGTCTATTATTGAGAGGTCTTGTTGAGCCTTTGTTGCTCTTTATTATAGGCGAATTACCCATACATGGCTATGAGATTGCCAGAGAACTGGAGCGGAGGAGCGAAGGCTACTTTGATCTTACGACAAGCACCCTTTACTCCGCATTACGCCGTTTGGAGCACAGAGGGCTTGTGTTAAGCTCGTGGCAGCAAATTTCTAGGCAAAAGCGCCGATGTTATGAATTGACCGAAAAAGGTCGTCAAATTCTGGCTGAAGAATTAGCTCAATGGGAGCAGTTTCTTGGCGCTACCGACAGAGTTATAGACAGCCAGTGAAGTGAAAATCCAAATCCTAGGGGCCCATTTAGCTGAACAAAAAGGGGCACGGTTAACTTCTTTATTAATTGATGGTGTTTTGGTTGTAGACGCTGGTGGACTTACCTCTGCCCTTTCTCTGCCGGAACAGAAAAAGATAAAAACCGTTTTGCTTACCCATCACCACTTTGACCATACTCGTGATCTGGTTACTCTGGCTGCTAACGCTGCTTACTATTGGCGAAGGCAACTGGTAGTTTATGCCCTGCGCTACACGCTTGATATTGTCACTAACTGTCTTCTTGATGGCAAGATATATGCCAATTTTCTGGAATATCCCAGTAAGGAAAAACCGACTCTCATACTTGAAGCCATTGAGCCTCATAGCAGAAAAATCATTGCTGGTTATGATATTTTAGCAGTGCCGGTAAAACATTCCGTACCTGCTGTTGGTTATCAAATCACCTCTTCGGCTGGTAAAAGCTTGTTTTACACCGGCGATACCACAGTGGGAATATCTGATTGCTGGCAGCATATTTCTCCCCAGTTGCTTATTACTGAAGTTGCCGGACCTAATAAGTATGAAGACTGGCTCAAGAAAGCTGGCCATCTTTGTGCCGGGTTTCTAAGAGAGGAGCTTATGCAGTTTCGCCAACTTAAAGGATATTTACCTCGCGTCATTGTTATCCATATCGGGAATCCCTTTGAGCAGGAGATTAAGGAAGAAGTAGCTCAAGTGGCTCAGGAACTAGAAGCAGATATAAGCCTGGGCTATGAAGATATGAAGGTCACATTGTAATCGCCGCTCACAGCGTTGCTGCTATTCCCTTCTGCTGGCAAATATCTATGGTTTGTGGCTCGGGGCTGGTGCCATGGCGACCTCTCGCCATGGCACCAGCCATTTCTTTAGGGTACCTTGGGCAGTTCAAGTTGAGCCTTCCTTACTTCTTCCTCAGGATAAGCATAATCCTGAAGTTTACCAGATAGGTAGGCATCATAGGCAGCCAGGTCGAAGTGCCCGTGTCCACTGTGAGCTATCAAGATGGTCTTTGATTTACCTTCCTCCTTACACTTGATAGCCTCCTCAATAGCTACTCTAACATTATGGCATGGCTCCGGACCGCTGATAATGCCCTCGGTGCGGGCAAACTGTACGCCTCCCGCAAAGGCAGCAGTTTGAGGCACAGCTACGGCTTCAACCAAACCAAGTTTATGTAGGTGGCATATGGTAGGTGCCATGCCATGATAGCGCAGTCCACCGGCATGAATTGGTGGCGGGATAAAGCCATGGCCCAGGGTGTACATTTTGATCAGGGGCGTCATCCCGACCATGTCACCAAAATCATAGGCATAAAGTCCTTTGGTCACACTGGGGCAGCTTTCCGGCTCACAACAGATGATGCGCATGGCTGGCTTCTTACCGCTAATCTTATCTCGAATCCAGGGGAAGAATTGCCCGGCGAAGTTTGAGCCACCGCCGATGTTGCCGACGATAATATCAGGGTAAGCGTCTGCCATCTCCATTTGCTTCCGGCATTCCTCCCCTATGATAGTCTGATGAAGCAGGACATGGTTAAGCACGCTGCCAATCGAATATCTATAGTCTGGACGGTTTGCCATGTACTCTATTGCCTCGCTAATAGCCAGACCTAGACTACCAGGACAATCAGGCCATTTTTCCAGCATAGCTTGCCCTGACTTTGTCTCTGTACTGGGGCTGGGGACACAGTTGCCTCCCCAGGTCTCCATGGCGATGCGGCGATAGGGCTTCTGGTCATAGCTAATCCTGACCATAAACACCTTGATCTCCAGACCAAGGAATGCCCCCGCCAAACTCAGGGCGCTGCCCCACTGCCCGGCACCGGTCTCAGTACTTAAGCCTTTGAGTCCTTGTTTCTTGGCATAGTATGCTTGGGCCGTGGCTGTATTGGGCTTGTGGCTACCAGCCTGGTTTGTCCCTTCATACTTATAGAAAATCTTGGCTGGAGTATCCAAGGCTTTCTCCAGCCGATGTGCTCGATACAACATCGTTGGTCTCCAGGTGCGATAAATCGCCTGCAGTTCCTCTGGGATTTCAATCCAGCGGTCTTTCCTGTTGAGTTCCTGCTCGGCACACGCCCTGGTGAATAGCCCGGCGGCATCATCTACAGTTGCCGGCTTTCCCGTTCCTGGATGCAGCACGTGTGGCATATCCCCGGGCATATCGGCCATAATATTGTACCAATGAGTGGGCATATCCTTTTGGTCGAGAAAATAAATTCCTTTCTCCATTTTGTTCTCCTTTCTATCTCATATTGGGGCTGACTCTTTTAAGAATAGCTAGCGCATATTCACCTCCTAGTTTTTTTCTACCATTCTATTGCTCAAAAGCCTCTCGTAAGCTTGACGCAAAGGCTTTGAGAGAAGAGAAGGTGGCATCCTCCTCCATCAACTGTATGATGCGGCTGCCCACAATGACCCCATCGGCTATCTTGGCAATTCTTCGGGCTTGCTCGGGAGTGGAGACTCCAAAGCCAACGCAAAGAGGCTTCTCAGTCTTTTCTCTCACTCTGGCTACGAAGCCTTCCAGTTCCTCGGGGAGTTTATCCCTGGCGCCAGTGACGCCGGTCAGGGAAACTAAGTAGATAAAGCCGCTTGACCTGCTGGTCACTAGCCTGATGCGTTCTTCAGTGCTAGCTGGGCTGAGAAAATAAATAATGTCGAGCCCATACCTTCCAGTCGATTGTTCCAATTCCTTTCCTTCCTCGGGTGGGAGGTCAGGTATAATCAGCCCATCAATCCCCACCTCGGCGCACTTCGAACAGAATTGCTCCAACCCGAACTTCAGCACCGGGTTGTAATAGGTCATAAACACCAGCGGAATTTCTACTCGCTGCCTTAGCTCTTGGACCAGTTCAAAGCAGACCTTGGGGGTAACCCCTTGCCTGAGCGCTTCATAACTTGCTCGCTGGATGGTGGCACCGTCAGCCAGGGGATCGGAGAAGGGAATTCCCAGTTCAACTATATCACATCCGCTGCTGGCGAGAAGAGGCACTACTTTTAAGGTTGTTTCAACACTTGGATAACCCATTGTGATGTAAGGAATGAGAGCAGTATGATTTGCTCTGGCAAAAGCTGAAGCGATGCGGCTCAAAGCTTCACCCCCAGTGCTTTGACTACAATGTCCATATCCTTATCGCCATGCCCACTCAAGTTGACTACAATAATTTGTTCCTTATTCAGGGAGCCTGCCATTTTGGCGGCATAGGATATGGCGTGGGCTGGCTCAAGGGCCGGAATAATGCCTTCGGTCCGGCAGAGAAGCTGGAAGGCCTCCAGCGTATCCTTATCATCCACTGCGACATAGGTGGCACGCCCAGTCTTCTTGTAGTAACTATGTTCAGGCCCTACGCCAGGATAATCCAGCCCGGCAGAAATGCTGTGGGTCCCTAGAATCTGCCCGGCATCGTCCTGAAGGACATAGGATTTCGTCCCATGCAAAACCCCTACCGTACCGGCAACCAGGGAGGCAGCGTGTTTCCCTGTCCTGATTCCTCTTCCTGCCGCTTCTACTCCGATGAACTTGACGTCTTTATCGTTCACAAAAGGGTGGAAAATCCCGATAGCATTGCTCCCTCCGCCCACACAGGCGATGACATAGTCGGGCAAACGACTGC
>JAUWFX010000015.1 GCA_030606765.1 Dehalococcoidia bacterium | reverse complement strand
CCCATAAATTGAATGGCACTTATTGCAGCCGCTGCAGTAGACCCAGCACTCAATAATGCATCTGCTTCGCCCGATTTTACCATCTTTGCCGCTACGGCAACAGAACAATTAGGCTTGCGACGAATTACATCAACCGGCGACTCATTTTCCTTGATAACTTCGCTGGCTTCGACAACATGGATGGATGAACCGTTGGTGAATTTGTACTTGGCTAATTCCTTTTCTAGAATGTTTGCGGTGCCCACCAGGAAGATTTCTACATCGTCCCTCTGAGCTGCAAGAACCGCCCCCTTAACTATTTCTTCAGGGGCATGATCACCACCCATGGCATCCACAGCCACCCTTATTCTGCCATTTTGAACCATATTCTTATTTTCTATCACCTGATAACTTGATTATTGCCTCCCCTGTGACTATTATTTCGCCTTTTTGATTACGGCACTCAAAACTGCAATTTGCGTATGATACATCATCTTTCTGTTCAATGCAATCAATCTTACCGTTGATAGTCAGAGTATCTCCAGGGCGTGCCGACTCTTTAAACTTTGCTCGAAGCTTACCCCCAGACAGCCAGCTTCGACCAAAAGCCGAAGTCATCATCTCCGATACATAAGCTAAGTTAAGCATACCATGAGCAATAGTTCCACCCAAAGGAGTCTTAGCGGCAAAAGACTCGTCTACGTGGATGGGATTAAAATCACCCGATGCCTCAGCATAAAGATTAATTTTCTCCTGGGTGATATATTTTACCACAGGATTAAGAGCCTGCTCTTCTTGAATCTCTGTTAGCATTTCTTTCCTAAGCGGGCAATGCTATAGTTGCCCTTCCCGATTGCACCTTCTCTTTGCTTTTGTCAAAAACCTCGATCTCCAGGATTAACATACTCATCTTGCCCCGAGCTATCTTTTGTGCCACTCCTATGTGACACTCTATAGTGTCGCCAATGGGCACCAGTTTGAAAAACTCTAATTCCTGTGAAGCATGTATAGCGATAGTGCCAGGTGGCAGGGGAATAGACCCTGTCATAGCAGCTATGGCACAGGCTGTAATGGCCAGAGGGGGAACAAATCCATCATCAACGCTATCCACCGCTTTCAGATATTTGGAGACGAAGGAGGCACCCAATTCATAGACAGCAGGAGGAAATTTGTAACCGGGTGTTAGTCCTTCATAGGTTATGGTTTTGTCAGGCATTTGACCAGTTCCTGATACATCGGTATACTATGCATACTAAATTATACACTGCCCCTGATTATTGTCAATATTTTCCTACTATTATCTATCACCACCGATTGATAATGGACTTTGGCATCGACGGAATTGACTTAAAATCAACCTGCCCCACACAGGATACCCTGAATTGCTGGGAGATATAAGAAAGAAAAGGCTATCGAGCAAACTTCGTGAGCTGCACCGGCTTCCCATTTGGTTTGCTGCAAAATGGGCTCGGCAGGATTCGAACCTGCGACCAACCGGTTATGAGCCGGCCGCTCTGCCACTGAGCTACGAGCCCACTCTTCTACCCATGAAAAGTTTTACCTTTCATGGCAACCAATTTTGTGTGGAGCGGGAAACGAGACTCGAACCCGCAACACCCTGCTTGGAAATAGGAGCCGTCCCTGAACTCCATTTTCTGCCCTTTTTGAACCTGAAAAGCGGGAGAAAATTGCCTCTCTTCCGCCGCAGTCAGATGACCGCTTTTTTAACCTCCCGCCACTTACTTGACTGATTTTACCATAATTGCCTGTCAGACAACAACTGGTTTGGTAAGGACAAGAGACACCTCTTAGAGTCACCATGGTCTCCTTACAGTCAAAAGGACACGAATGCTTGGCCTACTGCTCATCGAACAAAAGAGGTTTTTATTGCGCTTGAAACCTAGCTAGAATGCTGTCTCCCCTAGCCAGCTGAGCGAATTTAAAGTTCGATAGAACTGACAGGCACCAAGGGGTTCGGAATTAAGTCATACAGAGGGGATAGACCTCGCGAAATCTGTACTTGAGAATATTAAGCTGCGCGCAACTTTGCTACCTTGGCTAAACGATTGTTTCTTTTGACCTCACTAGTCCAAAATGGTAGACTGCCAATATCTTCTTAACCGGAACTTAAATAGGTACGCAGCCAGGGCCAGATCACAATGCGGGCAAAGGCTTGAAAGAGCACTTTGGTTCATGCCTCAAGACAAAAGTAAAGGAAAATGAGAATAGAAAGCCCCAGATACACTGAGCGTTTTGGCTCAGTTCGAATTAACGATGTGCAGCAGGTATTGGAACTGGACTCTGGCAGAGCCAAGGAACTTCCCCCGCAAGAGAATATCGCCGTGCAAAAAATTGAAGAGGATGCTATCAAGGACTTCGAAGAGAAAATGGCTATTGTCATCCCTACCAAGGACGAGAAGCTCAAGCTCTTCGAAGGCGTTGTCAGTGGAGTTCCTCATGAGTGCCTGATAATCGTAGTCTCTAACAGCCAGAGAAGTCGGGTTGACCGGTTCAGGATGGAGAAAGACGCACTGAACCAGTTCTGCCACTTTACTCGCCGTGAGGCTATGATTATCCACCAGAAAGACCCCATACTAGCCCGGGCTCTCGCTGAGGCTGGCTACACTGACATTTTGGGAGAAGATGAGTTGATAAGGGATGGCAAGGCTGAAGGCATGTTAGCTGCAATCTTTATCGCTATGGTTGCCAAGAAAGATTTTGTTGGCTTTATCGATGCTGATAATTATTTTCCCGGTGCTGTATGGGAGTATGCCAGGTGCTACGCTACCGGCTTCAGCATGGCCAAATCCCCTTATAGCATGGTCAGGGTTTTGTGGCGCTACAAGCCTAAAATTTCGGCAGGTATGCTTTTTAAGAGATGGGGTCGAGTATCAGAGATAACTAACAAGTGCATGAACTCTCTGATCTCAAATAAAACCGGATTTGAAACTGCGATTATCAAGACAGGCAATGCCGGGGAGCATGCTATGAGCATGAGACTGGCAGAAATACTCACTTATGCCTCAGGCTACGCTGTGGAATCTCAGGAACTCATATCTATCTTCGAAGGGTTTGGTGGTGTCTTACCCATGGCACACCCCACCACTGCCAAACATGGCGTTGAGATATTCCAGACCGGGACAAGGAATCCCCACCTCCATGAAGAAAAGGGTGGGCAACATCTTGTGGTGGAAATGCTATTGCCAAGTCTGGGGGCTATCTATCACTCTCCACTCTGTGAAGAGGAGACCAAGCAGTTAATTATCAACGAACTTTTACAGCAGAATGCCATCCAGCCGGATGAAGAACCACCAAAACCACGCCTTATTACTCCACTAAGGGCTATAAACCTGAAGAAGTTCACCGCAGTTATGGCGGAACACATGAAATCGTATTCAGCATTAGAAGAAGAGGAATGAAAGCGGTCATTCTTATCGGTGGGGAAGGGACGAGGCTACGCCCACTGACCTGCAATATCCCCAAGGCGATTGTGCCTATCCTGAACCGACCTTTCTTGGAGCATTTGCTGGGCTATTTGAAAGAGCACGGAGTTACCGATGCTATTCTTGCCATGGGTTATCTCCCTGACCTAATCCAAAGCTGTTTGGGTGATGGTACTCAACTCGGAGTTCGGCTCACCTACCTGGTGGAGGAGTCGCCTCTGGGCACAGCCGGAGCAGTGAAGAATGCTGAATCATACCTGGATGGGCCATTTCTTGTTTTCAACGGGGACATTATCACCAAGATAGACCTGACCGCTATGGTAAAACGCCACAAGGAAGTCAAGCCCAAAGTTAGCATAGCATTGACACCGGTAGATAATCCTACCATATACGGGGTAGTGGAGACTGATACCCGGGGCATGGTACAGCGCTTTGTTGAAAAGCCGACCTGGGACAAGGTCACCACTAACATGATAAACGCCGGTATCTACATGTTGGAGCCTGACGTCTTAGCACATATCCCAGCATCAACTCCATCTATGTTTGAAAATTATCTCTTTCCGAGACTTCTTGAGATAGGTGAGCCTATCTTGAGCTATCCTTCTGACGCCTATTGGATTGATATCGGTACGCCGGAGAAATATCTGAAGGCAAACCATGACCTGCTTTTACAGCAAGTTGGTAGAGGCATTCAAGCTAAAGGGAAGAGTCAGTTCCATCCTACTGCCCAAATTGAGGGGCCGGTTTTGATTGCTGAAGGATGTATTATTGCTGAGGGTGCCAAGCTAAAAGGGCCCGTCGTTCTGGGGCCGCATTGTGAAATTGGCAAAGGCGCAGTAGTGCAAGGAGCGGTACTGTGGCACCACTCGAGAGTGGGTGAGAAAGCAATACTCAGGAATTGCGTAGTTTGCTCCCATAGCTATGTGGAACAAGGCAGCCGTGTTCCCGATAACTGCATGCTGGGCGACAGTGTTACAGTTGCTGCAGGAAACATATTGGATAAAGGTACCCGGGTCTGGCCGGATGGCTATGCTGAGTCAAATGCAACTCAATCCTAAGTATCATGATTTGGCTAACCCCCACTTTAAATCTGATAGTCAGCAAACACACCAATTGAACAAATGTTCTGGATTTGATCCCTAAAGCCAGAACAAAGTTTGAGTTTATATGTGTCCTATTTGTGGTATTGTAAATCGGAATGATGAAGACGTAAGCAGCCGGATACACTCTATGATGAGTACCCTGGATAGCAATATGTCTGACGAGTCCTGGCTTGTTTCCGAGGGAATGTCACGCAGTTGGCAAAGGGATGCTCAGGCGATAAGAAGACAGGCTCTGGGGCAGGTCTCGTTTGCCACCAGAGAACAGGGCTCAGAAAGGCCTGGCCTTAATCACAGTGGCAATTTGTCCGTGCTTTATGAGGGTAATCTCTATAATAGTGAGAATCTAAGATTGAGCCTAGCCCCAAAGCAGAAACCAGCTAGCGGAAGTACAGCCGAGATAGTAGCTTGCTTGCTGGAAGAAAGATATCAAGGCAACCTGGTTGATACACTAAAACAGGTGTCGCCTATGCTCGATGGCGACTTCTGTCTGGCAGCAAGTGACGAGAAGCAAGTAGCGCTAATGAGGGATTTTGCCGGCCTCAGGCCGGCATTCTATGCCGAAAACAACAAACTTTTTGCCTTTGCCTCAAGGAAGACGGCTCTGTGGGAGATAGGGCTGCGTAATGTAAGACCCCTACGAGCAGGAATGATTGCCTCATTTAGCAAAGATGGCATTATTCTTGATGAAGCCTACCCATTGAGCAAGATGAACATTCAAGTGACTATCAATGACCTGGTTGAGGCTGTTGACAGCTACTGCGCCCTGCTTAAGGAGGCTGTTGAGAAGAGGTTACACAAGGTTAAAAGGGTGGCAGCGCTCGTTTCAGGAGGCGTAGACAGTTGCCTGATAGCTAAGCTCGTCTCAGACATGTCTGCAATGAGGGGCATTGAGGTAACCACTTATACTGCTGGCGTAGAGGGAGCGACCGATATTGAATATGCCGAGCGCTTTGCTCAAGAGCTAGGGCTAAAGCATAAGGTGAGAAGGCTGAGCCAGAATGAGATTGAGTCATACATACCCCGAGTAGCTGCTGCTGTTGAGGAGAGGGACTTTGTACAAATTGAAGCCGGTATTGGAGTTTATGCCGCGGTGGAGATGGCAAGCCAAGATGGTCTCAAGGTAATCTTCTCCGGTCAGGGTCCAGATGAGTTATGGGGAGGCTACAGCTGGTATCCTCAAGTTATTGCCAAAGATGGCTATGACGGTCTTCTGCAGAATATGTGGGGTGATTTAGAGAGAGCCGATGTGGAGACCTTTGACAGGGAGAACCGGATTGCTATAGCGCATGGGGTGGAAAAGGTGTTCCCTTACGCTGACATCGAGGTGGTCAAGCTGGCAATGAGTGTATCGCCACGCCTCAAGATTACCTCTGCCGAAGACAGGGTTGGCAAGCATCCTCATCGAGAGGCAGCCAAAAAGCTTGGGTTACCTGCACAATATGCTGACCGAAGCAAAGATGCAGCCCAGCATGGTACGGGAATTCATGGTACCCTCGACGCAATAGCACGCAAGAATGGCTTTACCCCTGAGTTAGTGGAGCATATTGGGTATGATAGTGATGAAGTGAGCCAAGAGAAGTTAGCCAGTTCCACCCGTTACGGCTACCTATATGCAGAAAAGGAGCTCTGGCAGATGCCTCAGCACGTTCAGTTCTTCTTTGACTCGGTAGCGTACCGGAGTAACCTGCTCAATGAGGCGGAAAGGTCGAGGATAGGGCAATTTCTAAAGAAGGCAGGTATTTGATTAAACCAATGAATGACACCAAGCTGGGATTCGTTCATGGGAAGGGTTAAGATTGATGAAGTTGAAACCAGTTATTTTCACCGACTTAGATGGCACTTTGCTCGACCTGGAAACTTACTCTTATGCTAAGGCACTGCCCTCTATAAATTATCTGAGAAAGCAGGGGGTACCTGTTGTTTTTTGTTCGGCCAAGACCAGAGCTGAGCAAGAGGTATATCGAAAAGAGCTGCAGATAAACGACCCCTTCATCGTGGAAAATGGAGGGGCGGTCTTCATTTCTCAAGGCTATTTCCCGTTTGATTTTGAGTATCATAAAGCTAAGGATGGTTACCAGGTAATTGAACTCGGTATCCCCTATCACCGAATCAGAGAGATTCTGGCACAGATAAGGGATGATACCGGGCTCAATTTTAGAGGTTTTGGTGATATGAGTGCGGAGGAAGTGGCATCGTTGACGAGCTTGGATCTCGAGGCCGCACAACGAGCCAAAGCTAGGGAGTATGACGAGACCCTTAATCTTGAGGGAACATCGGATGAGATTAATAGAGTGTTAAATGCGATAAGGAAAACAGGCCTCAATTATACATCTGGCGGCCGCTATTATGACGTCACAGGACCCAATGATAAAGGTAAGGCCACACGAATTCTAATCGACTTATTCCGTAGTAAACTAGGGCAAATAGAGACCATAGCCATAGGTGATAGCCCCAATGACCTACCTATGCTCTCAGCAGTGGACATCCCCGTCTTGGTACAAAAGCCGGGAAGGATTTGGGAAGAGATAGATATACCTCATCTCCACAGGGTGGAGGGGATTGGCCCTGAGGGCTGGGCAAGAGCTGTTGAGGAAATAATCGAACAGGGAATGGCTTAGCCCTCGGAGGTCAGCAGGGAAAAAGGTGGCGATTATATCAAAAATTAAGAACCCTTTGTGACATAGGAGGTAATCTCCTAACGGAGCTGAACCGAAGCTGGGTGGAGCGGGAGACGGGACTCGAACCCGCGACACCCTGCTTGGAAGGCAGGAACTCTACCACTGAGTTACTCCCGCGAGACTGAACCTATTTTACCTCAAATCTTACAGTTGGTAAACAAGAGAAAGGGTTGCGCCGTCAGGTCAGCCCCAACAGCGATGCCCGGGTAGCATGTATTCAAAGCTAGATTGTCTATCCTCCCCAAAGCCGCTGTCTAGACCACTTATTAAGTATCCCTGTCATAATAAACGTACACCACTTGTCGAAGAATTCCTTATCTTACGCACATTGCTGGTTTTCTCATTATCAGGTGTGTTGACGGATAAATTCGCCAATCCTATCAATTGCCTGCTGTCCTTCCGGTAGTATGGCAGCGAACATATGCCACATATGGATCATATCGTCCCACGGTTCTAAAGTGACATCCACGCCAGCGGCTCTTGCATGTTCAGCCAAGCGCATGGCATCATCGAATAGGCATTCTGCAGTTCCTACCTGAATCAACAGCGGAGGTAAACCCGTAAGGTCTGCATATAGGGGAGACGCTAAGGGAGTACAAGGGTCGGTGTCACCAAGGTAAGCCTTCGCAAGCATCAGTATATCTTCTTTATTTACTACAGGGTCTATCTCTGCCTTAGTAAAAATAGATTCCCCCAGGCATGCCAGGTCCACCCATGGTGAGAGACAGATTTCTGCTGCTGGTAGTGGCGCACCAGCATCTCGTAATGCCACGAGTGTTGCCACAGTCAGACCTCCTCCAGCAGATTCGCCGGCAATTATCAGTCGAGCAGGATCTACCCCAATAGAAAGGAGCCAGCGATAGGCTGCTGTGGAATCGTCCACTGCCGCTGGGAACAGATTCTCCGGTGCAAGCCGGTAGTCGAGGATAAGGACTCTAGCACTCGCCGCTCGCGACAACCGAGAAGCCAGCTCACGGTGTGTACTGATTGAACCCAGTACATAACCACCGCCATGGAGGTAGCAGATAACCCGTTCGGTATTTACACCCGGAGTAGTAATCCACTCGGCGGGAACACCTCCTGCATCGACTGGTTCACAATGTACGTCCTTTGGAAGTTGGAATTGTGTCAAGTTAACCTCCATTTGGGCACGCTGTTCTTCAATACTAAGGTCTGCCATATTGGGACGCGACCTAAACGCGTCGATAATCATCTGAAGTTCGTTGCTTGCCATGAGCTTTTTCCCTTTCCAATTCCACTGGTTATGCTACTCATTAAATGCTCCAGTCATTGTAATTGTAATAGTAGCACTTGCCGAAGAATTGCCTGTCTCGCTTATAATACTAGCTACCTCTCTACTTCCTCTCAGCATGATTATAACCTCAGCCTGTGGCAAATGGAATACGGCTACGATTTAACATTTGCTTAGGCAGCAGGTATTCAAAGCTGGATTGTTCACGAGGCAAGGCTAGTTATTCACATATTAACATGGGGGCGTCGCCCAGTGACATTGGTGCTACCCAAGCCTAGCCACGAAGATGTTGGCTCATAGAAAAATCCAGTCAGGGTTAAAATCTGAAGATTTGATAGTCCAATATGTGGAAATTGATGTACTATAGCCTCTTGGACTACAGAGAAGGCAGTAACACTTAAATCATGGTTACTTTTCTTTTTCTACAATCGGCTTCTTGAAAACTGCTAACCATTGCATTTGAGTTGCTTTCTCAGTTCCTGATAGTCTCTTCAAACAAACCAGTTCCCAGCCCTCTTCCCCAAGAGAATTTAAATACCCTGGTTTTGCTAACTCTCTAAAGTTGTATTTTTCTACATGATACTGCCACTGACTCATTTAATTGTACCTCCTTCTTACGCAACTCAAGCATACTGTATCACCCAAGCACAGTCAATAGCTTGGAGAGCTCTATCTTGCTGTGGTTGATATCCACTACTGCGGGTACTAGCTACGCCTACCGACGAAGATGCTGGCTCGTATAGAAAATCAAATCAGTCCCAAAACTTGTCGTTATGTCGTGACTCATCCCAAACAAATGACGCCAAATTTCTCGCTACGATTTGAGCATAAGCCAACGATGTCTAGCAGTTTGACATTGCTAGTTTCTGGCAAATTACCAAGTATCGGGCTTGGTGATGGTGCCAATCATATCTTGTAGTGTTGGCGGGAACTGGCATTGCACCAGCACACTCTTACGTATGCGCCTGTTGAAAGTTGCGGCATCCCTCAGTTCCTTCGGCATCACTTCCCTCGGGTCGATATTTGGATTTACGATACCAATAGGACGCTGAAGCTTATCACGCACTATGCTTATGGGCAATGCTAAGTCGGCGTCATTCGAGATGACAAGAGCCTGCTCATATTCATCCTCATACCCATCCATCAGAAGATAGGTTGCCAGATTGACATCCGTTCCCTTCTCTTCTGTGTCATGAACCATAACATTTCTTGGCTGACCAAGTATAGGAGTTACTAGTGGCCTCTCTTTTATGCGTGAACGGAATTGCCCGAATTCCATCGTGAGGTTCGGGATGGTTCTGAGCGCCCGAAGGTATATCTGTTGCCTCTGCGGAGCTTGAGGGTCATTGGGTCTGGAGTGTACTAGTGCAGTAAAGTATCGGATACGGTGAATCTGATGGCGTGGGAGGAGAGCTTGGCAGAGCTTGGAGAGGTCAAGCCACTTGAAGGGGGTGTCTTTCACAGCTCGATTGTAGAGATTGAACCCATCTATGTAGACGTTTGTTATCATCACCTTTCGCCGAATATAAACAAAGGCCACCGTTAGGTGGCCTTGGCCCTGCCGCCGAAGCAACAGGGGTAGTATTTAATTGTAATATAACACTGTTTCGCACGTTTGTCAAGTCATGTCACAATCTCCTCGGACTTAATTAGAGGTTCTGCCTGCCATTGCTTTTAATTGCCTTAGGAATAAGAACCAATTCTCCAAATTCGCTTTGCTTAACTATTCATTAAGTGCTACTGTCATCGTAGTCATTATCGTGGCACTTGCGGAGGAATTGCTTATACTACTAGTTACCTCATTATTGGGGATGCTGGAATCAGCAACAGAAATGGTAGTATCACTCAGCCCCAATAGGACTAAGCCTGCAAGTATGATTGCAAGGGTGACTACAGTGACCAGCCTCTTCACTTCAACCCCCTCTTGATTGAATTATACCATCAGCCAGCCTTAGAGAGAACACATGAACAAATAGAGCAAAGGGAAGCACTGCACCAAGCTGAACTAGAACCGAGCGGCATTACCATTTGACATTGATTATCTTTTTATATGTGGCTAGAATTCGTGCGAGGAGGGCTAAAATGGGATTACAGACAAACATATGGATAATATGGCTAATTTTTGCCTTGTTCTTTGGTCTCTTGGCATATTATCATTGGCGGTTATCAAAGAAAATCTTCCCCCAATTTAGATTACCCGCACTACCGTACTTGGAGCCTCCTCCTGGGGGAATACCTGTAAACATTGGAGTTACCGCTAAAGATATTAAAGAGACCTTTGATAGTTATAGAGATGCTTTCAATTCTTATATTAAAGACTATAACGAATCATCTGCTAGACAAAATAGAGCACAAGCAGGTGGATATCTGATAGCCTCTATTATGGCTATTTTTTCACTGTTTATTACAATATAGCCCATACCAGACTACCAACATTAACCGAGCATACATCTCTACTGAGTATCTACCAATAACTGTCCATCCTCTATGCTACTGCCTTATTTGAAGATTGAACATTAAGGACAAGATAAGCAGAGCATAAAAATGATATGGGGATGTTTGATTATATATTCAGTCGGGTTGGTGAACCTTGAGCATGGTTGAAGGATAGAAATTGTTAGTTAATTAGCCAAGTTGTTTGACCACCATTGGTTGAGCAATTTGAATAAAAGCTTTCCCTAAGTGGTTCTCAATTATCTTAAAAGCATTTGTCCCAGATAGAGTATGAATGCAAGCATGGTGAACCGATAAGACTGCATCCTGCAAAGCAGGGGCATCTTCGAGGGATTTTACTTCAAGTCCAATCTCGTGGCACTTATCGAAGGAAAGATGTCTTGCATGTGACAATGTGAGTGCATGGTCACCAAGCTCTTTCCATATTCTATCAACTCTTGCATTCTTATTTCTTTTTCCCTTGAACATTCCCGTTAAAAGCCATTGTTTAACCATCTGCTCAGACCATTTTATAGCCTTTTCACACTCACCAATAAGTGTTGGGCTATATTTAGCAATAATCGGTTGCCAAACCGCTATTTTGAGCTGGTCGCTTTTACACTCATCAAAGGCTCTTTTGAATTCCTCAATAACACCATGTGCTGGCAATCCTCTAAATTGTGGGTCAACTGGACCTAGACTACTATGCTTGCCCATTAAGATTTGTTTGCAGGCACAAGCAATCATTGTGCCAGCAGAAAGAGCCAGTTGTGGAACAATTGCCCTAATGTCTGTACCGAACATCGAATGCAAGTAGTCAACAAGTGACTCAGTAGCGGGAGTTTCTCCGCCTGGTGTATGTAACACTAAATCAAGTCCCTTAGTACGGTCAAGGTTATGTATAGCATTCATGAATCCATTCTTATCGGCATCATTTACTTCTGTTCCCGATATGCCAGGTTTCTGGAGCCAACCAGAGTAGTATATAATGATATTACGCCCTGTAACCTCATGTAGTCGCTTCAGGTAATCCCTGCGGATTAAATCATAAACGCTTGATTTCTGTTTGTCTTGAATTTCGTTTAGAACATCATTCCAATCTGGCAATTTCTTCCTCTTTATCCTTCTCTCCTGTTCCTATTGTACTTCTTATGAAAAGAGTAGTCGTTTTTTCCCCTTCCTCTGAGTCTACCAGTTTTCTATAGAACTGACGCTGTTTTTCAGACGATAAACGCATCAACTTAAAGGCTCTGTCTATTTCTCTTTTGGACAAGCTGCCACACATACTAATCTTCACCCTCAGATAATATAGTCCGCTATTGAAGCATTGTCAACAAGATTAGGCAATAATAGAGCAAGAGAATCAACATTGACACCCACTATTGCGGGGGATAGAATCACAGTATATTGGGAGAAGGACAAAGGAGGTGAAGCAAGGAAGATGGCAAATAATACACAACCAGGGCAGAGTCCAGAGGAGCAGCGACAAGCATGGTTAACCGAATACGAAGTATGCCAAAAACATAATGACACTATTGGGTCGCAAGTCTGGGTGAGCACAACTATATTTCTAACGGTAAATGTGACTTTGTTGGGCGGTCTCTTTTATACCACTATTACAAGAATCTTATTTGAAAATCCTGACTTAGGAAGCATCAGTTTACCAATACGAATCGCACTCATCTTTTTGACGACACTAAGCATCGGAATGATATTAATTTTGGGGAAATGGGTGGATTGGTTGAAGAGAATGAGATTTAGAACATCAGTTAATTATGAAAGAATGTATGTAATAGAGCCATTCCTTGGAATGAGGAGACATACAATGTGTAGAGAGCTTGACGATGAATATAAGAGTTTGAATAAATCCGACTCTGCCAAAGCCAAAATAAAAGAGTTTGAGAAAAGGAATGAAAACCTTAAATACTTCAAGGCAAGCGGATTTAATGGACTAATACATATAAGCTCAGTAATAAGGGTAATATGGGGTGTGGCAAGCTTGGGATTGTTGATTGTATTAATTGCCTCACTAGTAACTCGTGCCTGATATTACCTTGGGGGGAAGGTTAAGAAAGGGGGGCGTTAGCCCCCCACCTTAGTTAGTAACCTTTGAAGCTCCCATGTCCTGTCCGCTATCCTATCCGTTTTTCCATAGCGGATTAGCTTCGGAAGCTAGAATTGTATCTAAGAGGGGTGCCGGGAGCTTAGCCTCAACAGCGGGGCTTGACGTTATCTCTTACCCAGCCTATTATATTATCGAGAGAGGTGCCTGGTAAAAATATTTCTTTGATTCCAAGTTTCTTAAGTTTGGGAATGTCTTCTTCAGGAATGATGCCTCCGCCAATAACTATTACGTCAGCTGCTTTGTTTTCTTTTAGCAACTCGAGCACCAGCTTAAATAAGTACATATGAGCTCCAGAGAGGCAGCTTAGCCCGATCAGGTCAACATCCTCTTGTAGAGCCGCAGCGACAATTTGCTCCGGCGTCTGATGCAAACCGGTATATACCACCTCAAACCCGGCATCCCGGTAAGCCCTGGCTATAACTCTCACTCCCCGGTCATGTCCGTCCAGGCCGGGCTTGGCAACTAAAATCCGTATCTTTCTTCCTGAGTTCACCATATTGTCTTTCCTTCCAGTCCCCTTTTAGGCGGGGACAAGCCCCGCCACTACTTCATAACTCCCCTTTCCCCTCTTACCTTAAGAGGGGGTTAGTATCGATTGCACCCTCACCCTACCTCACCCTAGCCCTCTCCCGTCGAGGGAGAGGGAAATTTTAGGAGTAGAGTTTAATAAAATCCCGGGTCCCGATACTCCCCGAAGACATCTCTCCAGACATCACAGATTTCTTGCTCAGTAGTGTATTCCTTTACTGCCTCTATCACATAGGGCATCAAGTTTTTATCCGTCTTGGAAGCAGCACGAAGGTCGCTCAAAATTTGAGCCACCCTGCGGTTATCCCTCTCTTTTTTCACTTCCTGCAACCTGACAATCTGCTTTTCTTCGACCGCCTCGTCTATTCTTAGTATCTCGGGAGGAGTCTTTTCCTCAACAGCATATTTATTCACCCCCACGACGACCTTCTCCCCTTTGTCTATTTGCCGCTGGTAATGATAAGCGGCATCGGCAATCTCCATTTGGGGAAAACCTTTACCAATAGCAGCCAGCATGCCTCCCATATTGTCTATCTTATTAATGTATTCCCAGGCCTTTTCTTCCATCTGGCTGGTCAAAGACTCCATAAAATAAGACCCGGCCAGGGGGTCGATGGTGTTAGTGACACCTATTTCATCGGCGAGGATTTGCTGGGTGCGCAGAGCAATGGTAGCCGCAAATTCCGAGGGCAAAGCCAGTGTCTCATCCAGGGCATTGGTATGTAGAGACTGTGTCCCACCCATGACCGCAGCCAGAGCTTCAGTAGTAGTCCTGACAATATTATTGTAGGGCTGTTGGGCGGTTAGAGAGCAACCTGACGTTTGAGTATGGAACCTCATCCACCAGGAGCGAGGATTCTTAGCTTTGAATCTATCTCTCATAATTCCAGCCCACATCCTTCTAGCTGCCCTGAACTTGGCAATCTCCTCAAAGAAATCGAGGTGAGAATTAAAAAAGAAAGAAAGACGAGGGGCAAAGGAATCAATATCCAGCTTCTTTCTCTCAATGATATCCTGGACATAGGCTATCCCGTCAGCCAGGGTAAAAGCCAGTTCCTGGATAGCGGTGGAGCCTGCTTCCCGAATGTGGTAACCGCTAATGCTTATAGGATTCCACAGGGGAACATGTTGGGTGCCGAACTCGATGGTATCGCTTATCAGCCTGATTGATGGCTCGGGCGGGAGCATAAATGTCTTCTGGGCAATAAATTCCTTGAGCATATCGTTTTGAATTGTGCCCCCGATTTTATCCCAGCTTATCCCTGATTTATCGGCGACAACCAGATACATTGCCCAGAGTACGGAGGCAGGGGGATTAATAGTCATAGAAGTAGTGACACTATCCAGAGGAATTCCATGGGTCAGAATCTCGAAATCTCTCAGGGTGTCAATGGCCACGCCACATTTTCCACACTCACCTCTAGCTCGAGGCGAATCGCTATCGTATCCCATCAAGGTAGGGAAGTCGAAGGCAGTGCTCAGCCCCGTCTCGCCTTCTTTAAGCAGGTGATGCCATCTTTTATTAGTATCCTCGGCACTGCCCATCCCGGAGAACATGCGAAAAGTCCATTCTCTCCCTCGATACATTGTGGGTTGGCACCCTCTGGTAAAGGGGAAAATGCCGGGATAGCCGATGTCCTTGGAAAAATCCAGGTCCTTGATATCTTCCGGGGTATAAATTTCCTTTATCTCAAGGTCGGAAACGGTGGAGAATCTTTTTCCCTTCTCAGCCTTTTGCCTTCCGGCCTTTCCTGCTTCCTTCTCCCATCTCTTCTTACCCTCTCCTACTTCTTGCAAGGTTTTCTCTGTAAACATAATCGGCCCCTTTACTTTACACCCAATACATGGCGGGCAATTGTCCACCTCTGCATCTCCGAGGTTCCTTCGTAAATCTCGGTTATTCTCTGGTCACGGTAGTAGCGTTCCACGGCAAAGTCTCTGGTATAGCCATAGCCACCGAATATCTGCACGGCTTTGTGGCAAACCCTGTGAGCTGCCTCGGAGGCGAAAACCTTGGCCATTGCAGCTTCCTTAGGAGGAGCATGCCCCTCTTTCTTGGTTAACCAGGCAGCCCTGTAGACCAGCAACCGGGCTGCGTCTATGTCTGTAGCCATATCGGCAATCATCCATTGGATTGCTTGAAGGCGAGCGATTTCGGCACCGAATTGTTTCCTTTCCTTAGCGTAGGCCACGGCGGCATCATAAGCGGCTTGAGCAATACCCAGCGCTTGAGCAGCTATGCTGACCCTGCTGGCATCTATACCTTCCAGAGCTATCCTGAAGCCTTTCCCCTCTTCGCCCAGCATATTAGCCGCAGGTATTTTGCAGTCATCGAAGATAAGCTCCGTTACCGAAGCAGGGTGCAGTCCCATTTTTCTTTCTAATTTGCCCACAGAGAAACCCTTAGTACCTTTATCTACGACAAAGGCACTGATGCCACGATAGCCCAGCGATTTGTCCTTCGTAGCAAAGGTGGTCACAATATCAGCTTCAGCACCATTACTTATGAAAATCTTCTGACCGTTCAAAACATAATAATCGCCCTCCCGGGCGTATTTTGTTTCCATAGCGGCGACATCACTGCCAGCCATGGCCTCGGTTAAGCCAAAAGCCACTATCGCTCCATTAATTACACGGGGAATGTAGTGCCTTTTCAGCTGTTCACTGCCGTGCATGACGACGGGATACATACCCAGGCCAAGGCTGACCAGATACACGACGCCTATACCAGCACAGGCACGGGAAATCTCCTCAGTGGCTATGGCAAAAGTTACTTCGTCCCCACTTCCCCCATATTCTTCAGGAAAGTGAACACCTTGCAACCCGGCGTCAGCCATCTTTTTGACGATATCATAGGGGAACTTCTCTGTTTCATCCCACTCGGCAGCGTAGGGTTCGATTTCCCCGGCGCAAAAATCCCGCACCATTGCCTGGAACATCTTTTGTTCTTCGCTAAGTTCAAAATCCATTTCTAGCTCCTCTACAGATTATTTTAAACCTTTTTGTTGCAGGGTAATCAACGACCATTGATTAACCCCGGCATCTTTAACCCTTTGTTTTTTGAAGGCTATCGGCCACTTTCGACTAATTCTTTTGCTTTCAGTGCCGATTTTACACTTCAGCCCCAACCAAGGTCAATTGTTTCTCCTGTATTCCAGCACAGACGATTCCAATCATTGACGGATAGGGCTTTTTGTATTAGACTTACATTTCCAGCATGCATATTTTAGCAAACGAAAGTGAGGGCACCTGGACTTGGCTTGAGTGCCCTAGTTTTATGCCTGTACAGGAGGGAGAGCTATGGATTTAGTCTGGATTTGTATAATAGCGGGGCTTGTGGCGGCTGGTGTAGTTGTATTCTTCGTGCGCTATGTTCTAAGGCAAGACCAGGGCTCAGACAGGATTAAAGAGATTTCCAGCGCTATTAAAGAGGGGGGACTGGCGTTTATTCACAGGGAATATCGCACATTGGGCATTGTCGTAGTGATAATAGCCATTATTCTAGCGGTCATCCCCAGTTTGGGTTGGAGATTGAGTGTAGCTTTTGTCTTTGGTGCTCTATGTTCTATGGGCGCTGGCTATGCCGGCATGAACATGGCACTGAGGTCTAATGGCAGGACCTGTGCTGCGGCACAGAAGGGGCTGAATCAGGGGCTAAGAGTTTCTTTCAGGGGTGGAGCGGTTATGGGGCTGACTGTAGTGAGCATTGGCATCATAGGGCTATCTATTCTCTATTTTGCCTGGGGCAGCGACCCTAATTTCTTGTTCATAATTCCCGCTTATGGCACTGGAGCTTCACTGGTAGCTCTTTTTGCCAGGGTAGGCGGCGGCATCTTCACCAAAGGGGCTGATGCCGGCTCCGACTTAGTGGGCAAGGTGGAGGCGGGGATACCGGAGGATGACCCCAGGAATGCTGCGGTCATCGCGGATAACGTGGGCGACAATGTTGGCGACGTGTGCGGCATGGGTGCTGATTTATTCGAGTCTTATGTTGAAACTGTCATTGCTACCATGACATTATGTACTGTTGCTGCGGTAGTTGGAGTGGTCGGTGATATCAAAGCTGCTTGGTATCTACCCATGCTAATCATGGCTGGAGGCATTGTAGCTTCCGTGATTGGCTGTTTTTTGGTCAGAATAGGGGAGAAAGTAGAAATGAGTGCTCTCTTGGGAGCTTTGCGCCGCGGCACGTTAGGCGCCACAATACTGGCGGCAGTATTTGGCTTTTTGGTAATTTATTTTCTCGATGCCAGTTTAAGTCTTTTCTGGGCGATGCTTGCCGGCCTTGTAGCTGGTGCCTTGATAGGGGAAAGCACGAATTACTTTACTTCTTATGCCTTCAAGCCAACCCGAGAAATCTCTGAAGCTTCCACTTCCGGCGCGGGCGCTACTATAATTCGAGGCTTTGCCACTGGTCTGATGAGCACATGGCCACCGATAGTCTTGATAGCCATAGCGATTGCCGTAGCCTTCCAGTTTGGCAGCTTCTACGGTGTGGCCTTAGCTGCTGTTGGCATGTTGTCTACCCTGGGCGTGACACTGGCTACCGATGCTTATGGACCTGTAGCTGACAATGCTGGAGGTATAACCACCATGGCGGGGTTACCAGAGGAGGTGCGTGAGAGGACCGATGCTTTAGATTCTCTGGGCAATACCACGGCAGCCACGGGCAAGGGATTCGCCATCGGTGCTGC
>JAUWFX010000012.1 GCA_030606765.1 Dehalococcoidia bacterium | reverse complement strand
GAACTACCAGCGTGGGATAAAGCTTGAGCCCGTCAGGTCGAAAGCGCTCGTCTTCAAACAATTGCCGCGATAGCTCCAGGTCATGCTCAGGTGTTGACCCTGGTAAACCAGGCATCCAATGATAGTACACCTTAAAGCCATAATCTCGTAATAGCCTGGTCGCGGAGATCACCTCAGCCACCCCGTGTCCCCTCTTTGTCAGGCAGTGAACCTCATCGTCCAGGGTCTGTACCCCAAGCTCCACCCTCGTGGCGCCAAAATCGAGCATGCTCTTTATCTCCTCCTCCCCACAAAAGTCAGGCCTGGTCTCGATGCACAATCCCACACAGCGGTGCTCAGCATTTTCATTCAATTCCCTGGCTTCCTCTAAACTGCTAGAGGGGATGCCGTTCAGAGCATCATAGCAATCCTTAATAAACTGATACTGATAGTCCCGGGGATAAGACAGAAAGGTGCCCCCCATGATGAGAAGCTCTACCTTATCCTGGGCATGTCCCATTTCAGCCAATGTCCTGAGCCTGACCTCCACCTGCTTTTTGGAATTAAAGCCACAACTTCGAGCTCGGAGCACCGCTGGAGACTCCACGGTATAGCTCTTGGGCGCCTCAGGAGAACTGGGGCAATAAACACATTTGCCCGGGCAAGGAAATGGCTTGGCCATAACTGCTACCGGGGTTACTCCAGAGATAGTTCGAGATGCTTTCTTCATGCTAGCTCCATGTCATTCTGAGCCTTTCTCCCTAATGTCATTGTGAGCGGAGCGAAGCAATCCCCTACCCTTCCATGAGATTGCTTCGGCTGACTTCGTCAGCCTCGAAATGATAGGATGAAAGTGTCATTCTGAGGCGAAGGCGAAGAATCTCGCCTCTCCACTCAATTCCTCTTCACTTCGTTCAGAGTCATAACTTTGGCTCAGGGTGACAGCATAGACAATTGCGATCATGAGCATTTCACTATAATATGCTAAAGTTTAGCAAAGTGTATCTATGACCACAAATAGAGAAGTTTTCGACAAAATAGCTGAAAGCTGGTATCGGGTGAGGCATTGGCCTTTATTAAAAAAAGAGTTAGAGGAGCTGGCGACAAGATGGCAAAGCGGAAAGCTGCTAAATGTGGGCTGTGCTCACGGACCGGACTTCTTGCCTTTCAGCCAGGGCTTTGAACTCTGGGGGGTAGATTCCTCCCCTGCCATGCTCAAGCAAGCTCTGAGATATTCTGCCAAGTTTAAGCTTTATGTCAACTTAATAGCCACTGATGCCTTATCCCTGCCCTTCCCCAATGATACCTTCGATTGGGCAATATCAGTGGCTACTTACCACCACATCAAAGACAGAGTGGAAAGGGAAAAAGCATTCGTAGAATTAAAGCGGGTATTAAAGCCCCAGGGCGAGGCTTTTTTGACCGTGTGGAACCATGGACAACCAGGCTTCTGGCTAAAATCCAAAGAACAACAGGTCCCTTGGAGGCTAAAAGGGAAAATAGTTTACCGCTACTATCACCTTTTCTCTTATGGCGAGCTAAGAAAGCTACTAGTCAAAACTGGCTGGGAAATCGTTACTATGTCACCGGAGAAGTCCTATCACCTTCCGATAAGAAATTTCTCACGCAACATATGTGTTCTGGTAAAGAACTGCTAAATTCCAAACTCTATCAAAAATCAAGACGCAGACCTTGTTTCAGTCTAAAATTACTGATGTAGACATTCCTCCTAGCCCGAGCTTTTTGGACTGTCACTAACTCCTTTTTAAGTTCCTGCGCCTGTTCTTCAGAAGCCTGTCGTTTCTGCATGTCCAGCTCTAGCCAGATGTCTGGGGTTATCCCCACTCCCTTCCATGTCTGGGAGGCAATATTGAATTTTCTCACCTATTGTGCCCATATTCTTATTTTTCCGCTCTCACCAGCCAGTCTTGATCAACGTAGCAAGAGCTTATGTCGATACTCGTAAAACCGACTTCTTGAAGAATTTTTTGTAATTCCTCTTTGCCTAAGAAGTGATATTCTTTGCCTTCCCCTTTCTCAATGATGACTTTATTTATCGTGATAACAACTGAATTTACAGGAATGAGTAGAAGAAATATGAAAATATGGTAAATTTTCTTGTAAATTGGAGTGATTTTTTTAAGTGCCGTTAGATGTTCTCTCATGAGTTCTTTTTCTCCGGCGTTGGGTTTGGGGTTGGCAATAATCACTGCACCGCCCGGCTTTAAAACTCTGTAAAATTCAAAAATGACTCTATGTGGGTTTTCAAGGGCATAAAGTGTATTAGAGCAAATCACTTTATCAAAAAAATTACCGGGAAACTCCAGGTTTTTGTTTAAATCGGCAATTTGAAGCTTTACATTAGAAAAATTTTTACATCTCTTGCGAGCGCGCTTTATCATTCCCCTGCTAAAATCTAGACCTATAACGCTTATTCTTTTTCCCGTATGTTCTTCAATAACTTTTTCTATTACCAGTCCGGGTCCGCAACCAGCATCTAAAATATTCTCCCGTTCTCTGATGTCTAATGTATTATTTAGGTCTTCTAAAAGGCACCCATAAGGGAACCAGTTTCTTAAAGACAAACTATAAAAATATGAATATATTTCCCAGAATGGCATTTTAAACTACAAGTATTTAATCTATTTAATCAAAAATAAAAAGTCAAAGTGGCGAATTAAAATGCAAGAAGTGCAAATTCATAGACACGTTCCTTGAATCCATCTTTGAATTTTGACTGGTCATTTTGGTTATTGCCTTCCAATTTTTGATGTTGTTTTAGGATTTCTAGCTGTACTATGGACCTGATTGTTCGCTGGATGCATCTTGACCTATCTTCACTCTCTCAGAAATACTGGCCTCGATAATACCAATGAAGATCTTCACCAACTTAGGGTCAAACTGAAGCCCGGCACCTTGCCTGAGTTCTTTTATCACCTGCTCAAGGGGCAATGCAGGACGGTAAGGACGGGCAGCAGTCATAGCCTCAAAGCTATCAGCTATGGCGAGGATGCGAGCTTCTATGGGAATCTCTTCGTCTTTCAGCCCTTCAGGATAGCCACCTCCATCCCACCTCTCATGGTGATGTAAAATGCTATTTACACAGGGAACTAGATGGGGCATGTTACCGATAATAGTTGCCCCTAGCCTGGGATGAGCCTTAATCGCTTCCCAATCCTCTCCACTAAGCTTCCCTTTTTTGTTAAGCACTTTATCGGGAATGCCAATTTTGCCAATATCGTGAAGCAAAGCAGCAGTGCTCACCCTGGATACCTCATCAGGCGATAGTCCAATCGCTCCCGCTAAAGCCACGGCATAAGTGTTAACTTTCTTGGAATGACCATAAGTATAGGGGTCTTTAGCCTCCACTGTCGAGACTAAGGCATAAATAACACTCAGACTATCACTTCTGGTAGCAATCCCAGTAATTCCTCCATTGTCCGGCGGCTTAGGCAAAATCTTGGAGGAAAGGTAGATTCGATTACCTCCAGTCCGCTTGGCATAATAAAGAGCATTATCAGTCACGTTAACAAGTTCATCAGCTACCACTCCATCTGCAGGATAGCTAGCCAAACCAATGCTGCAAGTCACAGCAATTGCCTTCTTCTCCATCTCCTCGGCAATCTGCCCTCGAACTCGCTCAGCTACGACATAGGCATCATCACTGGCTGTCTGGGGCAAAATGACAACAAATTCATCGCCGCCATAGCGAAAAGCCTGGTCAACATTCCTGACAGAGCTTTTGACAATTTTCCCTATCTGGTTCAGAAGAATGTCCCCGGCGGGATGCCCATATGCATCGTTATAGGCCTTAAAGTTATCCAGGTCAAGCATGAAGATGGAGAACAAATCGCCATAACGAGAATGCCGGGAAACCTCATCTTTGAGTTGTTCTTCAAAATGACGTCGATTAAATAGCCCGGTAAGCACATCAATACGAGACCTTTGTTCCAATTGGGCGTAAAGTTGAGCATTCTCAACGGGCCCAGCAATCTGCAAAGCCACCTTTTCCAGAAGTTGTATTTGCCTACGGTTGTAAGCGTTAGGTTTGCGACTGGCTAAAATCAGGCTGCCAATAACATGGTCTGTGACACTCAAGGGCAGATAAGCAACAGAACAAATTCCTTGCTTCCAGTGACTCTCCCATGTCCAGAATCTGCGATGTCGTTTCAGATCAGGTTCATATATGGCCTGCTTCTCCCGGCATGCCAACTCCGTAGCCGTCCCTTCAAGCGGTATCCTTTCCTCTGGCTGCCAAGCAGAACCTATTGTGCTGGATAGAGCTAGAAAATAAAGCTCGTTTCCATCAATTAAAGCAATTGTTGCCCAATCAATATCCACCACTTTCTTTAGTTCCTGGGCGAAACCTTCAAATATCATCTGAATGCTCATGCTGGAGGTTATGATTGAGGTTAAACGATTAACTAGGCTTGTTTCTTCGTCTTGTTCCCTCAATTGCTCATGGGAATACTCCTTTTCCATGCTCGCTGCCACTTTGGCGGCGATAAACTCCAATAAATCAATATCCTCAACGGCGTAAAGCTTTCCATCTCGCCTATCACTTATTGCCAGAACAGCCACAAGCTCCCCCCTGTTCTTTAAAGGAACGAACATCTCTACTCCTGCCAATTGGATTTCCTCTCTCTCCTCCTGCCATATAGATTGTAATTCAGGAAAGATAGCGAGGTTCCTTTCCGGTAATATTGTGCTTTCGCGCTCCAGCCAGGTCACAACAGGACTATCCTGCCTTAATTTCAACTCCCCCATGGGATTATCCTCCACAGGAGGGTAGATAAATTGGGCGCCAAAACCTCCATTTCCAGCCTCGGGCAAAAGCAGACAAGCTCTCCGACAGTCAATTGACTGAGCAAGCAGTGATATGAATTCGCTGCCCAACTGCTCGAGTGTGAGAATATCGTGTATTCTGGCGATAAAGTTAGATAACTGCCTGCGATAGGAGTATCTTGCGCCGATAAAGGCTTCCTCCACCTTCCTTTGCCAAAGGTCACGCACCTTGTGAACAAGAAACAGGATAGCTGGAATTCCCAGCCCAATGGTTACCGCTAAAGAGGCAAAGTTAAGCGGGAAGCCGACGAACCGATAAGCGAGGGTGAAAAGCAGTAATACAATGCCAATACTACCGCCATAGAGGACTACGTATATAAGGGCTTGGCGGAATACAACCCTGACGTCCAGCAGACGGTAGGTCACAATAGCATAGGTTAAGACACAGGCAATTATAAGGTTGCCAATATGGCTCACAGGAAATTCGCCTCCACGGGGACCAGTAGCGCCAAGAATGAACACCGTGAAGACAGCAATACCAGCAAATAAATAAACAATCTGATTACGCTCCGATGGGTTGGGTGAGAGCTTGTACTTTTGTATCAAGGAATATATATCCCTGGCGCCTACTATGGAAAGAAAAAGTAAAAATATGGCAATGAGCCAGGGACCATAGGCGACATTGATGCCGCTGGTAGTGATTTCAACATTCTGGGGTATGTGGCCCAATGCCGCCAGGACAATGGTGGCTACTAGGAAAAGATAAGCCAGTGGTATTTTGATGCGCGCGGACTGATAAAAAGAACATACAAAGTAATGGAATTGGACCAGCATCAAGATAGCAATACAAAGGACAATTTTAACTTCGAGTGGTTTATTGTGTATTAACAAGTCGCTCATACTAAGGAATGTGCTGAAGCTCCAGAGTACGGCAGGAATGAGAAACAAAAGGAAAAGCTTATGCCTTCGTTGCCATGGCCGATTAGATAGCAAAATGACAAATAAGGGGATATAAGCAACCGTAGCAATTAAGGGAATTGAAACATTAGCATTCATAATATCACCCTCTATATATCACCCTCTATATATCACCCTCTCTAACATAAAGCTATTATTGATATAAATTTGGAAACTGTCAAGAAGGACTTTAGTAATCCCCCAAAGGTACTACTTGAAGGTTTGCCTTTGTCATTCTGGGCTGCTGGCGAAGAATCTGCGAAGGACTTGGAGCTATAAACGAAAGGGCGAGGTTAAAACCTCGCCTTCCTTGTCTTGGTAAGGTGCCCTGGCTTTCTCTAAACTATGCTAATGTCATCAAGCAGCTGCACGTTCGGCTTCAGTTACCGGCGCAGCCTCCACCACAACCTTGGGTGCTCCGAGTAAGGAAAGCATTTCATCCGAAGGGTTAATATGTGGTGGCTTCAGGTGAGCTAAATCGGCGCCCTCAGCTTGCCGTTGAGTCATATAGCTGGAAAAGGCGCCTTGAGGGAGCAAAGTAACCTCTAGGGGCTTTAAGCCAAGCACAGTTTCCATATTGCCAATAAGGCTGTAGAAGTTGCACCGATATTTCCTATCTAATTTCTTAAATTGCTCGCGTATCGCTGCTGCCATACCTTCCTCACTGGCAATATATTCATTTCTAGGCTCAAGATAGAGATGCAGCGCAGGTTTATTATCAATTAGTTCCTTGCGTGCTACCCAATCCACATAGGCGATGTCAGTGTTTTCAACTGCCTCCTCGATTATCCTCCCTGTCAGCCGACCAAGACTAGCAATATCAATAAGGTCATCAGCCCTGCTATAGAATACCATCTGCGGAATATCAATATTCAGTTTTTCATTTCGCAACGAACTTATCCTGACCATATCGCCAGGTCTATATCGAGTCATAATACCGCCATGGAAATTGGTGATGACTATTTCGTAATTCTCGCCTGCTTTTACCTCGTCCAGTAAAATAGTCTTCGGCTGATAGGAATGGTCAAGTTGCCATTTGAAGTGTTCCCTCTCGGGAATGAACTCAAAAAAGTTGAGGTTGGGAATAAAAGTCATACCTTCGTAATCCCAAGTCTGAACGGCATAAATACCGCCCTCAGTGCCACCATACAGCTCCAGAGGTTTCCTCCCCCACAGCTCTTCTATCCCTTTCCCGAAAATGGCACTGTCCATGCCACCACCCACAACTACCTTCACAGACCATAAATCTTTAGGCAACATAGGACGGTGAGCCAACTTGCTCTTGATTAATCCTTTAATGAAGCGAACAGATGCTTTGGGATGAGATAGCAAAAAACGAGTATCTACACTTATGGCTCCTCGCTTAAACATCTCCCCGATATAAACCAAGATAGAGGGCAAGCCACCGAAAGAATCAAGACCCTGACACAAAGCCTCCTTAAAGCCAGCTTCCATCTTCTTTTGAAATGTCATTTCCTCGGCATTGGCAGGCAGGAGGTCAAAGCCAAGAGCTTGTTGCATTAAGTATCCCACAACGCCTGATCCATAATTTCGAGATGCCATAGTGGACAGAGTTTTCAGATGTTCTTTCACGAGAAAATTGCCTTGAGGGTCACAGGAGGCAAGAAGCCCAACGCCACCAGCCGCCCTCACAAATTCATATAAGAATCTCTCGGATAAGGGCACCCATTTGAGGTTATATTCACCAACCCTGCCTACCGTATGCACCCACATGGCAGGATTGGTCGGCAACACGTCTTCCCTTTTTTCCACAAGCTCAGGTAGGTAATCAGAGTAGGTGGTCAATGGCACCTGCTCCCGGAATTCTTCCACCGTCTCAGGCATGGCACCACGCATCACCCTCTTGCCAAGCTCGCTGTTCTTTAATAGCTCAATCTCCTCCAGAAGCAGTCTCTTCTGGATAGTCATAAACTCCTCCAGGCTGAGGGTAATAAAGCCGCAGCACATCTGCCATAGCTCTTCTTTTCTCCCCTGACGCAGTAGCTCAATTGGCCTTGTCATAGCTATACCTCTTCACTTTATTCAGAATAACAACGCAGGAGCTTCATTATCCTGAAGATAGTATGACAAGGCTGGGAATAACTTGGGAAGAGCTTATGTTCTAGAAGATAGTTCTATTTGAAGCTGTGGGGGATGTGATTGTGGAGGAAAATGCGAGGAAAGAAAGTCAGGAGCTTTTTACCTTTGCTGAGCTACCTAGACTTTGCAGTTTCTGAGCTAATTGCTCGAATTCGTTATCGCCAGGTTGCTTGCCTAGCTCCAACCCATAGCTGATAAAGAATTCCAGGAAATTGCGCAATAGCTCTTTCGTGCCTTCCTGAAACTGGTGAAATTCTTCTCGGGTTACGTCGCCTTGCTTTTTACCTTCTTCCTTTTCCTTCAACTGAGTCTCAATAAGAAATTCGATGAACTCAGACTGACCCATATCACCACGATTGTCGTCTACCCTTTTCACCAGCTCAGCATCTACTATTAGCATCCTTCTTTCAGACATATACCGCTCCTATCATAACACTCTCCTTAGATTTTTATGTTAAATAAGGGGTGACCTCACTCTACTTCCAGGCACCCCTCTATAACTCCACAACATTTAAGCCTCAAGCTCCATTGCCATTATGGCCATTGTGGAACTCGAGTACTTCAATTATGCAGTTTATATTTCTGAGCAGCTCTCCCCCTTTGTCCGTTACCTGATAGGTAACTGAGGGATTTCCTACCTTCACTTTGTTAATGAACCCGTGGCTCAACAGGAAACCGAGATACTTCTGTATCTGGGCATAGCTCATATTGGCGCTATACATAATCTCCGTCTTGCCAGCGCCGTTTTCCCCAACCCTGAGCATATCAGCTATTATCTCTATATTAGACCTTCGCCGATTCATCATACTATCCCACTATGTATTACCTTTAGCCTATTACTATTATACTATCTCAATGGCGCTTGTCAAGCCCCCCAATAATTA
The DNA here is from genome assembly GCA_030606765.1 of Dehalococcoidia bacterium. The sequence goes on along the minus strand of JAUWFX010000012.1, from coordinate 12,229 downwards.
TCAGTGCAAGGTGATATAATAGAGACTATTGACACCAAGGAGCATTACATTATACGATAAATCACTGGAGCTGAATTAAAATAACCAAGAGAATGTTTGAATTATTAAAGATGTAAAGCTTCAAAAGGAGGTGGCTGATGAATAAGATCAAAGTGATGGTAATTGATGAGCAAGCATTTTTCAGAGCCGGGGTGCGTCAGACATTGGCTCAACAACCTGACCTGGAGATATTAGAATGCGACCCAACTGAGAATGCACTCGAGCTAATTGAAGCTAATCTCCCTGATGTTGCTTTGCTTGGCTCTGACCTGGCCAGCCTCAGCGGAATTGAGCTGGGTAGAAAAATTGCTCAATACTATCCAAATACTAAAGTAGTGGTGCTAAGCCCTGACCCTAATGATGAAGAGCTTTTTGAAGTCATTAAAACTGCAGCCGTAGCCTGCTTGAGTAAGAGCGCCACTGCCGACGAACTGGCTAGCATTATAAGACGAGCCCGCAAAGGTGAATATCCCATAAATGAAAGCCTGATGACTAGACCTAAGGTTGCCAAGCAGGTATTAAACCAATTTCGAGGTATGGGGAAAACTATGGAAGGCATAGTCGCTCCCCTTACCAAGAGGGAAACGCAGATTCTGACCTACGTTGCTGAGGGCAACTCAAATAAAGAAATAGCCCGTATCCTGGAAATCAGCGAACAAACAATTAAAAATCATGTTAGTGCCATCCTGCGTAAGCTAAATGCTAATGATAGGGCCCACGCTGTTGCTCTCGCCCTGCACAGCGGCTGGATTTCACCAGAAGCAAAACCGCGGAGGCTATTAGAAGATTTTGATGAAGTTTGAATGCCGCTTTATAGGCAATAGTGATTTACAGAAATAGTGACACAAAAGTCATTGTGAAACACCTCCTTCTGTCATTGCCAAGCTGATGTAGTTGCGGGTCTTGAGACCCGCAGCGCGAGGCTAAAGCATCACCCCTACGGTATTGAAGAAATCCTGAATCCCAAGCACCAAGTCCTAAACAATATCAAAGCCCCAAATACCAATGATCGAAACAGTTTAGAGCAATGACACCCTCATTCTGTCGTTGCGAGGCTGATGAAGTCAGCCGAAGCAATCTCGTGGAGGGACTTGTTCCCTGCCAATCCACTAGAACCCGCAAAGAACCCCCCAAAAGTCCTATTGACAAACTACTACGATGTGCTAAATTGTAGTTAGCTTGTGAAAAAGGTACATTATTATGCCCTAGTTAACTCGGGTTAAGACATGGTTAACAATGTTGACTTTAGCCAAATGGAGAATTACACTTTGCCCGAATTGGAGAAAGTGGATGAGAGAGTACGTCGTATGAAAATTGGTCCGGAGCTAAAAGCTCAGGTTAGAAAGTATCTGGAGCAGCAGGGGTATGAAGTAACCGATGGAGCCAAGCTCCTCGGGAAATCAGGGATTGAGCATACCTTTGATATGCTGGGCCAAAGAAACGATGGTCTTACCAGCTACAATATTGCTATCGGCATTGCCGCTGGTGGTGATAGAGATATAGAAGTGGGCACCATTTTCAGCTTTGCCAATAAAGCCTATGATTGCGGCATCCTCGACAGGATTCTCATTGCCATCCCAGAACTTGGTCAGGAGACGAAACAGCTGGCTCTCAAACAGCGAATAAAGGTTATTGATGGAGAACAAGTTGGGAAACTATCAACACCGGCACCCACGCAGCCAGCTAAGCCCGAGGAGCCGGTCAAGGTTGAGACAAAGGAGGACCTGGTCAAATCTTTAGCCAACCTGGGCTACGGAGTAAAAGAGAAGGCCAGAATTAAAGGCCGGTCAGGAGTTGAATACACCTTTGATATACTGGCTAATACTGAAAACGATCAGGTCGAGCACAGGATGGCTATAGATTTCCTCAATGGGGAGAAGGAAATTAGCCTGGAGCAGATAATGTTATTTGATACCAAGGCCTATGAGGTTGGCGTTGACCAGAAGGTCATTGTGGTATCAGTAGAGCTTAGCCCCGGGGCACAGCAATTTGCCCGGCACCAGCAGATAAAAGTCATTAAGTTGGGTCAAAAACTACCTGCTAAACCTGGGACTGAAGAGTTGCCTGTTGAGCCATCACAGAAGCCAGTTAAGGCAGATAAGGCTCATGCCAAGCTACTGAGGCAGATGCCCCAGCCTGAGGCACTACAATTGATTCCCGAGGTGATGGCGCGGAGATACAATGTCATACCCCTGACCATATCTGGTAGGACAATGGAAGTGGCTATGGCAGACCCGACTGATATCTTTGCACTGGAGGCTATTGCCGCCCAGAGCCGAATGAGAATTAAGCCTGTAGCCGCCACTGCCCATGAAGTCAGGGACGCTATTGACTTCAATTATAAAGCTTATGGCGAAATTGAGACGCAGATTTCTCGCATCTCCATCCCGGATGAGGCGACTGACGAGAAGATTGCCATTACTGCTGCCACTGAGACCCCTCTGGTTCAAGCTCTCAACCTTATAATTGATGAAGCAGTCAAAGCCCGGGCGTCTGACATTCATATTGAGCCGGAAGAAGATAGAGTGCGAATACGCTACCGGATAGATGGCACTCTTCAAGATACGATGTCTCTACCTATGAATGTACACCGGGCACTCATTTCACGGATTAAAATCCTGGGTGAAATGAATATCGCTGACCATTTTCGTCCTCAAGATGGTCAATTCTCCGCCGTATCTAAAGGGCGAGAGATAGATATCAGAGTCGCCACCGCTCCCACTGTCCTGGGCGAGACAGCAACCCTGCGGCTTCTGGATAAGTCACTGGCTACTCTCGGGTTAGCAGAGCTTGGTATGTTACCTGATAGCCTGGCAAAGTATGAAAGTATGCTCAAGGTTCCCTATGGCATGATTCTGATTAGCGGTCCTACCGGAGCGGGCAAAACTACCACTCTATATGCCTCAATCAATTCCCTTGATACTCACGGCAGAAATATCATTACTATTGAAGACCCTGCTGAGTACCGATTTCAGGATATTAACCAGATTCAGGTTAACCCCCAGGCTGGCATTACCTTTGCCAGCGGTTTGAGGTCTATACTTCGTCTTGACCCTGACGTAATATTAGTTGGTGAGATACGCGATGCCGAGACAGCTAATATAGCTGTCCAGGCAGCCTTAACCGGGCACCTGATGCTGTCTTCTATCCACGCTAATGATGTTGCCGGCGTGCTCTCCCGTCTCCTTGACCTGAAGGTAGAGCCCTTCTTGATAGCCTCAGCGGTTATTGGTGTTGTCGCTCAGCGTATGGTGCGGCGCGTCTGCCCTGATTGTGGTCGCCTTATTGAGGCCCCCCTGGTCGAGCAGATAGCTTATGAACAGGCAATGGGGGAGAAGAAGACTGAGTTTCTCTACGGTACCGGTTGTAAGTCCTGCGCCTATACCGGTTACCTGGGGCGTACGGGAATCTTCGAGATTCTACCTGTGAGCGACACTATAGGAGCGATGGTCTGTAATCATGCCAGCAGTACTGCTATACGGGCTCAAGCACTTCAAGACGGTATGATATCTATGTTGAACGATGGTATGCGTAATGTAAAGGAAGGTATTACCACACCCTCTGAGGTGCTGCGCAATGCCTACACTACTACTTAGCCACGGAGGTTACAAATGGATTTCGCTTATACAGCCTATACTGAAGATAAGAAATTAGTTAAGGGCAAGGTGTCGGCTACCACTGAAGAGGCGGCATCCGAATTATTGAGCTATGGAGGGTACCGTGTGGTCAGCCTTAAGTCAGTCACACCCCTTCTTAACAAGGAGAAATTGCTTGCCAGCTTTTCCAGCATAAAGCCGCAGGAAATAGTGATGTTTTCCCGTCAGTTGGCTTTACTTTTAGAATCCGGCACTGATATTGTTACTTCTTTAGATTTATTACAAAGCCAGATAGATAACCAAACTCTGGGTAGCATAGTTGGTGAAGTAGCCTCGGATATTCGCGGTGGTAGTCCACTATCAAAGGCACTAAGTAAACATCCTCGGGCTTTCTCTCATATGTACCATCAGGCTATAGCTGCCGGTGAACAAGGCGGTAACCTCGAGGTGGTGCTGAGGCAGATGGCTGATTATATAGAAAGGTCAGTCGTTACCCAGAAGCAGATAAAAGGTGCCTTGACCTATCCCATTATCGTAGTTATTGTCGCTATTGCCGTGGTACTGGTATTGGTCACTTTTGTTTTTCCCACCTTCGCCGGCCTGTACTCTCAATTTGGGTTTGACTTGCCTTTGCCCACCAGAATACTTATAGGCATTACCGGATGGATTAACCATTATGGGCTTTATCTTCTGCTCGGGGTTTTAATTGCTGTTGCCGCGATCTATATATATATCAGGACCCCAACCGGGAGATACCGCTGGGATAAAATGATGCTCGGTTTGCCCGTAATCGGACGTATTGTTCACCTGGCTGAGCTTGCCCGTAGCTGCCGGACTATGTCCATGCTGATAAGGATTGGCTTGCCATTACCGGAAGTACTGAACATGACCACTAGCGCCAGCAACAACAAGTTCGTGGTTGAGAATCTGACCGGAGTTCAGCAGGAGTTAATGAGAGGCGAAGGTTTATCCCGACCTATGGCTAAGAGAGAGCTTTTCCTGCCCTTGATGACGCAGATGGTGAGGGTTGGTGAAGAAACCGGTAATCTCGAAAACACGCTGACCACTGTAGCCGACAATTTTGAGGTCTTGTCTGCCGACAAGACTAAGGCGGCTGTGGCGCTTATTCAACCTGCACTGACGATATTTATAGGCTTGGTAATTGGTTTTCTTGTATTAGCTATGTTTTCAGCCATGTATTCTATCTATGGTCAGCTAGGTTAGCAGGTGAAGGCTATTGAGGAGGCAATGACAAATTACAAAGCTCAAATGTCAAATAAGAAAGAGGGGAAAGAAGTGTAGTGGCGGAGTTTATCTCCGCCTGGCGTTAAAAGGGGGGACAAGCCCCGCCCCTACGGGGTGAGAGAGAAAATGAAAAAGATGAGACTAAATAGCAAAGCAAGGAAAGCCTTCCGGGGCCGCTCCCGCGGCTTCTCCATACTTGAGGTCGTGATAGCTATAGCTCTTCTGGGCATAATTGCCGTCTCCGTTCTGAGTGCCCTTCAGACCGCGGCCCTGGCTTTCATTATTGCTGACAGGCGGGCCACTTCCGAAAGCATCGCCCGCACCCAAATGGAGTATGTTAGGTATAGCGACTACGATGATATTCTGGAAGATGGCCATCCCGAATACTACTTGGACCCGTATATTACACTTCCCCCCGACTATAGTGTAGTGACCACAGCTATTCGCTTAAACAAAGACGAGTATCCTAACGATGATGATGGAATCCAGGAGATAACGGTGACCGTTAGCCATGACGGTCGAGTAGTGGTGACTCTTGAGGACTATAAGAGAAATCCGGAGACATAGAGGCATGGAGAGTTCAAAGATGAAACCCCGAATTGCAGACAGGAGCTTAGAATTTGAAATATAGAAATGTAGTGCAAGGCTTTAGCCTTGTGCTGCACGACCCTGAAGGGTCGCACTACATGAATTTGGAACTTGTGATTTGGAGTTTATTTGAGGCAGGTTAAAATGAAAAGACTACATAAGGACCAGAGGGGTTTAACCATCATTGAGCTATTAGTGGTCATCGTACTGACCGGCCTTATCACCACCGCCATCACTACGACCTTCTTCCAGGTTTTTGATATGAATACCCGCACGGCTAACCACATGTCTGCTCTCAGCCAGGTGCAGCAGGCCGGCAAGCTGGTCAGCGAGGATATCCTTGAGGCTCAGCCGGATATGATAGACGATAGCCCCACAGGCGGAGAGTTTCTCATTCTGGGCTGGAACGGCACGGCAGTTCATGAGGTTATCTATACCCTGGAAGACGGTAAGCTTTGGCGCAGCGAAACCATTGGCGAGGGAGTTCCAGAGACGACTCGTGTCGCCGAATATATTGACCCGGACCCAACCAAAACCTATTGTTATTGGAACGGTAACGTGCTTATTTTCAAAGTGACCGCCACCGTGGGCGAGGCAAGCGAACAGAGGGTATATAGGGTTCAGCCCAGGCCGGGCTCATAATAGCAATCCAAAAATCAAAGGTCAAAAATCAAAATGACAACTCAAAACGTAAAAATTTTAACCTTTACTCTGTCATTTTGCACTTTTATTTTTACATTTTAAAAGGATTTGTTTGGAGCAATGACACTCTCCTCCTGTCATTGCGAGGCTGACGAAGTCAGCCGAAGCAATCCTGCTGTTCCCCCCTTGTCATTGCGAGGCACGACAGTGCCGAAGCAATCTCGGTGGACCTTCCCCCCTGTCGTTGCGAGGGGCGAAAGCCCCGAAGCAATCTCGGTGGGTGCCAATGGGATTGCCGCGCTTCGCTCGCAATGACAAAAGTTGTAATTGCCCAATAAATTGGGCAACCTGGCCTGATAAATCAGGCAACTACAAAAGTTTGCTGTGGTTGCAGCTAAGGATACTGGAAAGGCGAATGTTTCCGAGAAACCAGTGGACAGACTTCCTAGGCGATGGTATATTACTGAGAAGCGGAGTAGTTTTTGAAATTAAGTAGGACAACGTGGTCTGATTAAGCTAAGGGGGAGATAGAGATGACAAATGTTAAAGACCTAACCATTGATGAGTTGGAGTATTTAATAGAGCAGAAAATCTTAGAGGTTCTCGGGGACCCCGACTCCGGGCTAGAACTGAAGGAGGAATTTAAACAGGAACTGAAAAGGCGCCTGGAAAATCCCTCAAGCAGGATTCCACATCATGAGGTAGTGAGCAGGATTGGTTAAGATTGAGTGGACTGAGGGAGCAACAAAAGACCTTGAAAGGCTTGATAAGCCAATAGCCCGAAGAATTTTGAGAAGGCTCGCTTGGTTTTCTAAAAATTTCCAAAGTATTGTCCCTGAGCCTTTAACTGGTGAATTGAAAGGAACATTTAAGTTGCGTATAGGAAATTGGAGAGCAGTTTATACTGTGGAAGGTAAGATAATCGTAATTCAGTTTATAGGTCACAGGAGTGAGATTTATAAAATTTAGATTCTTCGCCTTCGGCTCAGAATGACATCCCTCCTCCTGTCATTGCGAGGCACAATAGTGCCGAAGCAATCTCTGAAGGGGAAACTCTAAACTCTAAACAATATCAAATGACCAAAATCCAAAGGACTAAACGGTTTTGCCACCTGAGCAACCTGATTTCATCAATTTTTCGAAGAATCCCCCTCTTAAGATAAGAGGGGCCTAGGGGAGTTACGAAAATAACCCCTTTTATCCCCCTTAATCTAAGGGGGACATTTAAGAAAAGGGCCTTACTTTTAGGGGGACATTCAAGGCAAGAAATAGTCTTGGCATCAGGAATTCGGGTTTGAATTGCCATTTGAGCTTTGGCATTTGGATTTCAATTGTCATTTGGATTTTAACATTTGGGTTTCTTCCCGCTAGTCCCCAGCAAATCCCCCAAAAGTACTGCGAAAGCGAGGGATTTTCGTTTCTCCAGCGACTAATAATATAACGAAGGTAATAGGTTATTCATACTATGAGACGCATGGAAAGATATGGTGGTCGTGAAGAGCTACTGGCAATCTCGGGCTCCATCTGTCTTTGGCAGGCAGGAGATTCCTCGCCTACGCTCGGAACAGGCTCCGCAATCCTTGCCTACCTGTCTTTGCGGGGCGCTTTCCTCCTTCGTCATTGCGAGGAGCAGAGCGACGAAGCAATCTCTGCGTTGGGCAGTGGAATTAACAGGACCAATGTACTAAATTGACGGGTGAGAACACCGAAGGTATACTGTTACTAATGAACCATAATCCGGTACTATTGCGGGTGAAAGGATGAAAAGTGTGATGAAGAAGCTAGTAAGAGATGAAAAAGGGGCGGCGCTGATCCTGGCTCTCATTCTGCTCCTTATCGGCGGGCTTCTCTCCGCTGCGCTGCTGGGTCATATGGGCAGCGGCATTCTCGCCGGTGAAGTCTACGAAAAAAGGACGGCTGAGCTTTATGCCGCCGATGCCGGGGTAGAAGATGCCATATGGAAGATACAGCATCCCAGTGAAGCAGGTTACTTGCCCTGCAGCCCGGGCAGCCTGCCCAGGATTTACACTATAACCGATGTAAATGGAAGAAACGTGCAGGTCACTATAGAATTTGTAGATTGGTCAACTTACAGTATTACCTCAATAGCGGCCATCGACGACGGTGGCGGTACTGCGGCCATCGACAGCAGTACCGCGGTTGAGGCATACGTAGAGGCTCAGACTTTTGATCTACTTGGTGGTGCTATCGTAAGTTCTGGTGATGTAACATTTCATAAAGACTGTGCAGTAACAGGTGATGTCTATTACGTTGGAGGAATTATAGGAAAAGACTATACGCATACGGATGGAGACCAGGTAAAAGTTCCCCTATCTGTATTCCCGACTCAGGAACAAAATGAGGCATTTGCCCAGCAATTCGAAGAAGAGGCACTAGTCGGGGGAACTCATACAGGCGACATGACAATAGGCTCTGATATGACCTTAGGGCCAAAACATATCACTGGAAACCTTAACATCGAACAAAACGTTACGATTACGCTTGCAGGTGTAGTCTACGTTGAAGGCTATGTTAGGTGCGATAAAACGCTTACAATCACGGGGACAGGTTCCCTAGTTGCCGAAGGTGATATCTATCTGAGCAAGCTGGCCGATTACACCGTCACGGGTGATAGTATTATCATGTCCCTTAACGGTGATATTACTCTTAAGAAGAGCGACTCCGCTGATGAATTATCGATAGAGGCATTCATATATGCTCCCAACGGTACAATTTCATTCGACAAGGATATGACTGTAATTGGAAGTGTTATAGGAGCTGGAATAGAAATCGATAAAGATGGCTCCTTTACTTACGTGTCTAAAGCTAGCACATTCCCATTCCCCCCCGTGGTGGTATATGGAGGGGAAATCAAAACCTACAACATTATTCAGAGCTAATCCATAGTCTAATGCAGGTGTTGACTCCCCCGATTGTGTGAAAAAACTAGGCTAGTCTATGCCACTTGTTCGTGGGAAATTAATCAGCAATAAGAGTCGTTAACAAGACGATAGATTCTTCGCCCCGACCAGTCGGGGCTCAAGAATGACAGAAGTGAGGAAGGAGGGCGGCATACAAATGCCGCCCTCTTTTGATTTTCACAGTCGGATTTCGTATTTAGTATATCTCTATGTGAAATTGCCGCGCTTCCCCTTCGCTATGCTCAGGGCTTTGGCTCACCGCAATGACACCCTCACATGGTTGGGCCAATACTATATTCCTATTACCAATGGGTGATTGACGCGAACGAGGATTTCTATATACTGGTATCTAGGATAACAGGGAGGTGAAGTGATGAAGATTGCAGTGAAGACATTAATAAGAGATGAAAAAGGGGCAGCGCTGGTCATGGCGCTCCTTTTGCTTCTCGTCAGCGGACTTATCACAGCACCGCTGCTGTCTTATATGGGCACCGGGCTTCTTGCCGGTGAAGTCTATGAGAAGAGGACGGTCGAGCTTTATGCCGCCGATGCCGGCGTGGAGGATGCCGTGTGGAAGATACAGCAAGGAGTCGTGAAACTTTGCCCCGGAGACCCGGACTGGCCTCCTTACAATATAACTGTTAACAACAAAACCGTGGAGGTTAACATCTCCTCTTTTTACGGCGTGGGTAACTGGACTTTTACTTATCGCGTCCTATCAACAACTACCGCCGATGGCAGCGGGACGCAAATAGAGGCTTATATTGAGGGGGTCAACCCGTATGGTGATTATGGTGGCATAACGAATAACGTTATTACCAGCCTGGGTGAGATTACCCTCATGCCCGGTACTAATGTCACCCCTTCAGAGGGAGAACATTCCCCGTCCGACTATTATGGAAGTGGCTGGCCTGAAATATGGGAAATTGAAGATTTCTACTGGGACCAGGTTGAAGACGCGGAGCCATACCTTTTCGACACCATAGACCTTGCCGGCGTTGACATGGAAATAGGGCCGTTCTACAGAGACGGCGAACTGGACATCGTGAACTCGAGTAACACTCCAGCTACCTTAACCCTTACCGGGACTGTCTACATTAGCGGTGACACAGACATCGGCGTCACGAACAAGGACTTTACCCTTGACTTGAATGGACATACTATTTTCGTTGCCAGCAATTCTTCTGATCCCCAAAAAGCACTTGAAATAGGTGTCAAATGCAGCGTGGAGGGTCCCGGCGTCATTATAGCTATAGGGGATATCTATTTTGCACCAAATATAGAGGCAGGCATGACCGAACCCCTATTCATAATGTCAGTTACAGGCGAAACACTTACACAGCCCAATGGTGATTTCTACGGCTCTATAGCTGGTAATGTCGAGGTGCAATTACAGCCAGGCTCAAGCATAAATTACCCGGAAGAAGAAGGCTGGGACGAAGGCTCCAACTTCCTTATCGGTGTTAAGAAGCTAGTTTACAGCATTGATTCGTGGGAGATTAGCCAGCAATAAGAGCCGTACTTCCCAATAACGACAAATGACAAAGCCCAAAAGAATGAAAAAAAGGAGTAGTTTTAGTACCTGGAAACCTGGTTTTTGTCATTTGGGCTTTGACATTTGGATTTTCAAATCTGGGTTTTGTTCAGGGGGGCACTAGACAGCCTTTCTGGACAGTGGTATATTACGAGGAATCGGAGTAATTTATGAAGCTAAGCAAGAAGGTCTGGCTGATTGTAGTAATCGTCATTTTCGCTGTTGCCCTTGGCATCCTGTTCTCGATTTACTCCGGACAGGCTAGAGAGCGGAACGAGTTGAATGATAGGATGTCGCGGGCTCAAACTCTCTTGCCCGGCCTCACTGATAACAGGGAAGGGAAGGAAGACGAACTAACTCAAGCGGAATCGTTGCTTGAGGCGGGTCAGGCACAGTTCCCTGAATCAGTGGAGAGCATTGAGTACGACGACGACTTATTTGAGGTTGCCGACGATTGTAATGTCAGCCTAACGAAGCTCACCGCATCAAAACCAACCAGCAAGACGGTCGGGACTGTTACCTATTCTGTTTCTTCGTTTGTCGTGGTTGTCCGGGGTAGCATCGATAACATACTGGAGTTCATTTACGCACTGAGGATTGGTGATGACTTCCAGCTACCGTGGAGTGCTGAAGTGACTGGCGTAAAAATAAATGTTTCCAGTGGAACAGCTACCGTCAACCTGGTGATCTATGGCTATAAAAGGTAAATAAAAATGGCGAAAAGAGTTACTACGTTATTTATTAGAGATACCAGCATCAACCTGCTGGTAATGAAGGGCGAACAGGTAGAAAAGTGGGCTAGCTTGCCGCTGGAACCAGGTCTGGTTAGCCAGGGGCTTATTGTTGACGAAGAGCAGGTAGCCGACAAGGTTAAGCAGATATTTAAGGAAACGGGAGCAAACACAAGTAAGGTTATCACTGCTTTGAGCGGTGACGATTCCCTGTATCGTATCATAACCCTGCCCGAGCTGCCTGACGCTGTACTTCCTGAGGCGATAAGGCGTGAGGCCAAGAGAACGATACCGACGCCTTTGGAAGATGTCTATTACTCATACCAGCGCCTTCCTTCCCTGGCGAGGGGAGAAAGTCGTATTTTCCTGGTCACCTTCCCCCGCAATCTGGCTGATGCTCTGGTTAGAACGCTGCGCCAGGCAGGTGTCAAGCCATATATTATGGACTTAGCACCCTTAGCCCTATGCCGAATTCCGGATGAGCCCCGGGCAATCATTGTCAATGCCCGGTTAGACCACCTGGATGTTGCAGTTATAGCAGATAGGCTCCCCCAGGTCATCCGCAGGCTATCCCTGCCCGGTGAGACTGAATCCCTGGAGGAAAGACTGCCTCTTATCGCTGAAGAGTTCAACAGGACCGTTGCCTTCTATAATTCAAGCCACGTGGAAAACCCTTTAGATGCAACTGTGCCCGTGTTTGTCTGCGGCGACCTGGTAGAAGAACCGGAGACCTGGCAGTCAGCGGTTGGCGGGGCAGGCTATTCTGTGTCAGCCTTGCCCTCGCCTGTGGAACCTCCCGAGGGCTTCAACCCCAACGAATTCATGGTCAATATCGGGCTGGCTCTCAAGGAACTGCTGCCGGAAAAGGAAGAAGCTAACTTTTCATTAGTGAATTTTAATGCCCTCCCTGAGGTCTATGTGCCCCCGAGTTTC
>JAUWFX010000120.1 GCA_030606765.1 Dehalococcoidia bacterium | reverse complement strand
TGGTGGAGCTGATGGGATTCGAACCCACTACCTTCTGACTGCCAGTCAGACGCTCTCCCGATTGAGCTACAGCCCCGCTTGGTTCAAGAATATAACAAAACAGCTTGGGAAACTCAAGTTAAATGTCCAAGCCCAGCCATTGTAGGACGACCTTCAAACCGAAGTATCCCAGGTAAGCTAGTACCATGCTTTTGACTGTCCGGCCTGCCCAGGTGACGAGGAAAAATCTTACCCAGCCAAAGCGAACCATGCCTAGAAATACGGCGAAGGGGTAAAAAAGAGGAGTCAATACAGCTGATGTGAAGAAAATGGCTTTAGAACCATGACGGTCAATAATATTGGTGAAGCGAAGGTAAAGGCTGCTGTTACTATCTCTCAATAATCCCCTGCCTGCGTATCCAGTGAGATAAGCACCAGTAGCACCTATAGCTTCACCAATTCCAGCTACGGCGCCAACTATGGCGGGATTTAATACTCCACCCAGTGTGAATGTAATAACAATGCCGAAGCCGGGCAAAATGAAGGTCCCGTTAGTGAGAACGTTGATGAAAAAGCAACCAAGATAGCCCCACTCTGCTATTTGGTTGAGGTAGCTTCGATGCTGAAGGATAAAAAGAGATAAAGCTATGGTAATTGCTAGAGATATGCCACCTATTATGGCTTCACGCTTAGTCGGTTTCCTCATCGATTTTGCCTATTATACAGCAAAAAAATGCAAATAAAGCCAAACTTTTTGAGTTTGGTTTGTTCGCTGTGTCGAGATTATAGATATTTTAATAAAGAAAACATAACCACGGCTGAGCGCAAATTCAACGACCTAAAGGCTTTGTGACTGTCGACCCTGGTCGGTGAGAGCCCCGGGCGATATCAAAAAATCATACCTCCGCTGTTTTATAGTATAGGGTCTTCGGCGTGCCCCCCCCCGCGGCCGCGGTCCGTGGTTTGTTTGTCCTCTCTTATTTCTTATTTCATGCCATTTCTAGAGCCTCTTGGTGCTCTCTGAGGCGATTTTACATGGCTGGGGACAAAGACCTGAATCATTGTAGCATGGCCACATAGTTGTTTATAGGCACCCCCAGCGAATCCGCTACCGGTTTGCATTTAGCCATGAGGCAATAGAAAAACTTCCCTTCCGGGAGAAGCTCGGACAAAGCCTCATAATGCCCCATTCCTTTGGCGAATATAAGGTCTGCTGACTCAAATTCTCGTTTGAACTGGGCTGAAGCTAAAGAAAAGACTATTCCTGGTGAAGCTATGCCCGTGCTTATGACCTTCCCAAACTCACCTTCCAAGCCAGACCTCCTCACATTGTCCAGGGTCAAATCGTCTTGAACAGGCGATGGTTTAATCACATAGATAACCTGGGCAAATTGCTTCATCCACTTGACTAGAGGCAGGTCGAAGTAAAGCTCCCCGGCATTATCCGCCAGATATAAAACTTTGCCGGCATCTTTTAACTTTGCTTCCAATTGCTCCGAATCATCTACAACAAAGTTTACAGGTTTCCTGATATCCTCCCTAATAGAACCAGGCTCCCTGAAGAAATCGATAACATTCGCTGCTGCGGCCAGCTTAAGACAACCCCTGAGGTCATCATTATATCGGGACCTCAGCTCAGGATATAATTCTCTGGCCAGCGTCATCTCCCTTTCCTTCATTGCCCTGTAAGGGTCGGGATTGTGGGTCACTTCTCTTACTACCTTGTTAATCCTGGTGGCAATCACAATGGATAATTGGCTATAAGAGAACTCATCATCCAGTATCTTCATCGCTTCTTTTATTGCATTTTGCTTCAGCGAAGCATCATCTGTGGCTAGCTCTGCAGCTTGGCAGATTAATCTGCGTAAGCATTCATAGCAACCTGGCATCAGTTTCATACTAACTCCCTTAACTCAAATTTGAGCAGCTTGTGTCGCTGTATTATAATAGTATCGGGTATGTTTGAGAAACTAGAATTAATACAAAAGCGCTATGACGAGCTAAGCCAACTCCTGGCTCGAGTAGAGATAGCCACTGACCGCAAGCGGCTTCAAGAGCTAAGCAAGGAGAAAGCGGCTCTTGAAGATATTGTTCGTATGTACCAAGAATATAAAGCCAAGGGCAAAGAGCTGGCTGACCTTGAAGCTTTGCTTAATTCCCATGCCGAAGCGGAAATGACGGCTTTAGTCAAGGAAGAAGTGAGCAAACTCAAAGAACAGCAAGGTGCTCTCATTAGCCGGCTCAAGCTTTCCCTGATGACCAAAGACCCCAATGATGACAGAGATGTCATTGTGGAGATAAGGGCTGGTGCTGGTGGTGGGGAGGCAGGCCTTTTTGCCGCAGACTTATTCCGCATGTATAGCCGCTATGCCCAGGCCAAGGGCTGGCAAGTAGGGGTCATCGATAGCAACCAAAGCGAAGTTGGAGGTTTCAGGGAGCTAATATTTGAAATCAAAGGTGAAGGCGCTTTCAGCCGCTTTAAGCATGAGCGTGGTGTCCATCGAGTGCAAAGAGTGCCAATCACCGAAGCCTCGGGACGAATTCACACCTCGACAGCTACAGTAGCGGTCCTGCCCGAGGCAGAAGAGGTTGAGCTCAACATCAAGCCTGATGATCTCAAAATGGAATTTTTCCATAGCGGGGGGGCCGGAGGGCAAAATGTAAATAAAGTAACTACGGCGGTTCGCATTACGCACTTGCCCACAGGCATAGTAGCCACCTGTCAAGATGAAAGGTCTCAAATAAGAAACAGGATGAAGGCCATGGCGGTGCTTCGGGCCAGGCTGCTTGCCATGGAACAACGGAAACAATCTGAAAGCATAGATAAAGAGCGGCGGATGCAGGTAGGCAGCGGTCAACGAGCGGAAAAAATTCGCACCTATAATTTCCCCCAGAACCGGATCACCGACCACCGAATCAGCTCAAGTTTTCACAACCTTCAGCAGGTTTTAGATGGAGAACTGGACGAAATCGTTGAAGCCCTGTCCAGCAAAGAGCAGGTTGAACAGTTAGAAGCGGCTCTTACGTGATTTTACGCGAAGCTTTACAATCAGCTACCCAAACATTACGCAGGGCAGGAATTGCTGATGCCTCTGTTGAGGCTGAGCTTTTGCTGGGCCACGTCTTGGGAATGTCTAAAACACAGCTTCACACAGAGCCAGAGAGGAACTTAGCTTCAGCAGAAACAAAGCATCTATGCCATCTTGTCCGGCGTCGCCTTGACCACGAGCCTGCTGCTTATATTTTAGGCAACTGTGAATTTTACGGAATCGACTTCTGCATTGACTGTCGCACTTTCATTCCTCGACCAGAAACAGAACTTCTCGTGGAAAAAGCTGTGGAACTTGCCCAGCGCATTTCCTACCCGGGAAAGCGAATTACCATAGCCGACGTTGGCACAGGCTGCGGAGCTATTGCCATCAGCCTTGCTTTAGCATTACCCCAAGCTAAAATTTATGCCACGGATATTTCAGCTTCAGCTCTGCAGGTAGCTGAGATGAATTGCCGGCGTCACGCCGTTAGCAGCCAGGTGGAACTTTTCCAAGGGAATTTGCTTGAGCCACTGTCTCAACCCGTAGATATGATAGTAGCCAATCTGCCTTATATTAAAAGTTGTGAATTTAAGGATTTGAGCCCAGAAGTAAGAAATTTTGAGCCCACGACAGCCTTGGCTGGTGGTGAGGATGGCTTGGGCAAAATACAACAAATACTAGAACAGATGCCGGGAAAACTTAATTACGGAGGCTGTTTCCTTTTGGAAATAGGTCAAGGACAGGGAAGAATGGTGACTTCGCTAATAAAGAGCTATTTCCCACAGGCCAGTATGGAGTTAATTCCCGACCTGGGCGGTATCGAAAGGGTAGTAAAGGTCGGGTTACAGGTATGAAAGTCAGTTTCAAAGGAGTAAGATAGTGGAAGAGATAGAACGGTTAGCTCAGCTTATCGTAGAGTCTCAAAAGACCATTGTGTTTACCGGGGCCGGGATAAGCACGGAGTCAGGTATCCCCGATTTCCGCAGCCCGGGAGGAATCTGGAGCAGATATGACCCTGAGGACTTCACCATTCAAAAGTTCCTCAGCGGCCCGGCAGCTCGCAAAACTATTTGGAAAATGTCCGCCGAAGGTGGACTTCTTACTGAAGCTGAACCAAATCTCGCCCACTATGCCATCGCTGAGCTCTACCAGTTGGGCAAATTAGATTGCGTCATCACTCAAAATATCGACAACCTGCACCAAAAGGCCGGAGTCCCTGAAAATAAGGTGTTTGAGCTTCATGGTAATATGGGGTGGGTGGTGTGCTTAAGTTGCCGTAGACGCTTTCCGATGCCCGAAGTATTACAAAAGATAAAGGAGGGGATAGAAGTCCCCGATTGCCCTGACTGTCAGGGTATTCTGAAGCCAGATGCAGTGTTTTTCGGAGAGGCATTACCACAGGAGACATTACGGGAAGCCATCCGCCGGGCGCAGAACTGCGACCTTTTTATTGTCATTGGTTCTACTCTTGTCATTTACCCCGCTGCTTATATTCCAACATACGCCGGAGAGGCTGGGGCAAAGGTAGCTATCGTTAATTTAACTCCAACCCCCTTCGACCACTACGCGGAAGTGGTCATCAGGGGTAAGGCTGGCGAGATAATGTCCAGGGTGATGGAGAAAATAAAGCTTTCCTAGCTATCAGGCTTGAGCTAAACCAGCTGCTGAATTCCTCTTCTTTCTTCCTAGTCCACTACTTTTTGGATACGCTTGATATCCACTGCCTTGCCGGTCTTTTCATCCACTTCGACCAGAATTGCATCGAAGCTGACTTTTCCCTTGCCAACCGATAGCCGGCTGGGTATCTGGGTAAGGAAGCGGTTGATTACAGAATCTGGGTCATCCCCGATAACCGAATCTATAGGGCCAACCATGCCTATGTCGGTGACATAAGCAGTGCCTCCAGACAATATGTGAGCATCAATGGTGCCCACATGAGTATGGGTGCCCAACACAGCGCTGACTCGTCCATCGAGATATTTACCCATTGCCACTTTCTCCGAGGTTGCCTCAGCATGAAAGTCAACAATAATAGGCATTGATTTATGTTCAAACTCAGCCAGTAGCTGATCCATGGCTCTAAAGGGACAATCAAAATTGCCTATGAAAACACGTCCGACCAGGTTAACTATCAGGACATTGTTTTTAAGCAAATAGCCACGACCAGGATTTGTCGGTGGATAATTCAATGGGCGGAGAAGAGGGGGTTCGCTATCAAAGTAAGGAATAATCTCCTTGTAAGCCCAGATATGATTGCCTGTGGTTATGACATCAATTCCAGAATCAAAGAGCTCTTCTGCTGTACTTGGAGTCAGCCCTAACCCACCGGCAGCATTCTCGCCATTGCCTACTACGAGGTCAATATTATATTCAGAATATAAGCCTGGTAGGATTTCCTTCACTGCCTTCCGACCAGGCTTGCCGATGATGTCGCCTATTGTCAGTATTCTCAATTCTACTTAGCGTAATCTATCGCCGTAGTCTCCCGTATCACTATTACTTTTATCTGGCCAGGATAGGTCAGGCTCTCCTCTATCTTCTTAG
>JAUWFX010000131.1 GCA_030606765.1 Dehalococcoidia bacterium | reverse complement strand
GGTGAAGTAGCTCCACACAATGGTTCGGCGGGACAAGCTACAGGTATGCCATTTCTGGCAATGGTCACGAGCAAGTCGCCATACGTCTTGTCTATCCTCAGTGGGCTTATGATGCATGCTATCATGGATATCAGGGGGCGCTGGCGAAGATTTTCAGCAGAGCCGGCAACAATTTGTGCCATCCGTATCACCTGTTCCGCACCATCAAGCGTATAAACACCCCCCATAACATGCTTGGTGGTATTATCCAATCCGGCGAAAAACCGGTTCACATCTACCTGTTCCAAAGGTAGTTCATTGGGATATGTCGGCAGCAGAAAAAAGTGGATGTTATCCAGCTTATCAACCAATCTGGCGATGCATCGCAGGTCTTCCATGCTTGCCAGTCTTTTCTGGTTAACATCAGGCTGATAGACATAAAGTGCCGTGCCGCCCGTTCCGGCATACACTCGCCGGCCGCCCAAAATAATATCATGTGCTTCATCCTGTCCACAGAGCCTAATTTCCGACGGTGCTGCTTCAATAAGCTCCTTAACTTTACTCCCATCCAGCCGCACCAGATGCTTTTCCCGATCCACCCTGGCTCCAGCTCCCTCGAAAAGCTCCAGTGCCATGTCCGACTGCACTTCGAAGCCCACCTCTTCAATCACTTGCATCGCAGTCTGGTGCACCTTCAATATGGAATCTTCAGTTAGAACCTTAAAACTGCCTCCCTCTAGTCCTTTGCGGGTCATTATCCTTGCCTTTATCTCCTTCCTGGACAATCTTGTTTGTTGCAGGTCTTGCAAGGGTGGTAGTTCTCGACATTGTCGATTGAGGGTCCGATACCGATAATGCCCGAAATTGACTTCTGGGGAATCATTAGACACTCCCCGGTCAAGCGAATCCCTAACGTATTACCGGTTAGAGCATAGAAGAGCATCCGTTGCTGGCCTATATTCCAGTCGCAATAGCCAGGACTAAAGCGTTGGCTGGTGACAAGTCCCCGAGCCTTGACTATCTCCTTTATTCTGTTCTGGGCAAAGTCCGCCACCTTCTCCACAGCATCCGACCCTATTGCATCCAAAACAGTTGCCTGGAGTATAAGCCCGTCTCTGGCTAACTGAAATGCTGTCTCTTCCAGGTATTTGCCTATTGTCACCAAGAATATTGCCACCTGGGGACAATGCTCCAACAACTTGGTGATAATGCGACTTTTGAAGATAGTCGAACCTTCAATAAGGGAGATGGAGCCTCGAGCCCACTCCACATCCTTTATAACATATGAATATAACGGGTTAATAAGGTCGTGAGCGTGCTCTGCGTAGTCATCAATTAAAGAAGAAATACGCGCTGACAGATTCTTATGATCCTCATATCCTATGTAGTGGCATACTTGCTTTTTGTCGATTTCAATATCGACAGCGATCCTATCGTCAGTGATAAACATACTACTATAACCTTCCTTTCATTCAGCATGCTGCAAGTCAGTGCTCTTGGCTCGCGTAAGACAAAATCCGGGGGAGTAATGTGTGTTTGGCTGGGGCGTGTGGGGGAGTTTAGCGAAGATTCATTCTTTGTAATTTGGGAAACCCAAAAGTCAGGACATAAACGAAACTAACTTTGCATTATGAACTAGATAATTAAGCTCTTATCTGTCTGTAAAAAGCAGGTGGATAACCCCAGATTAAGCTCATCTCGCTTGCCTCACAACATCACATGTCCTCCTTCTGAGATTTTCTTTCCTTTCCTAATCATAAACTGAGGAGATGATATCATAAAATTCACCTCTTTGTCCAACTGCAATTGGAGCCTAAAATCTAACCAAGAGACATTAAGATATAGCCCGATTGTTGCTATGCTGACATAGATTAAACTGGGCTACGGGAAGGATGGATATACACTCAAAGAACGAGTATCTCAAGGGAGAGGTTGTTTAAAAATGTAGTTGCCCAATAAATTGGGCAACCGAGCCTTATAAATCAGGTAACTACAAAAATCTGGACATCAGCCAATTTAAACTCACGCTACCTTTACTGCTGTTCCATAGGCTACCATCTCAGCAGCTCCGGACATCACCATCGAGGTTACAAGCCTGGTGCCTACTATGGCATTTGCCCCCATCTTCTCGGCTTGCTCAATCATCCTCTGTATTGCCTCTTCCCGAGCTTGTGCCAGCATTACGGTGTAATCCTTTACTTCACCACCAACAATGTTGCGCAAACCAGCCATAAAATCATGCCCCATATGCCTGGCCCTGATAGTGCTGCCTCTAACCAAACCCAGGGTTTCTTTTATCTTTTTGCCTTCTATTTGCTCTGTGGTAACCACAATCATTTTTCTACCTCCTTGAATTTCTCCTTTTCCTCCTTGGATGCTCGATACCTCTCCCAACCTAGCGATGCCAGGAGTATGATAAGTCCTAAAGCTATCGCGGCAATAGCAATCTTAACTGGCAAGGGCAATGATAAGAAAGCTAAACGGAAGAACCAGTAAAGCCCCCAGCCTATCAAAGTGGCCAGGCCGAGTGCTAGCAAAATACCGCCGATCTTCCTCAAGCTATTCCTCCTTGAATTCATTGGTGATGGGCAATCTCCTATCCCGACCAAAATCTCTGGGAGTTATCTTTATGCCCGGGGCAGTTTGGCGGCGCTTATATTCGTTCCGGTCTACCAAGCGAGCTACCCTTGTAACTATGTCGCGGTCAAAACCCATGGCTATAATCTGGTTAATCGGCAAGTCATCTTCTACATAGGCCTTTAGGATAGGATCCAGTATATCATATGGTGGCAGGGTATCGATATCTTTTTGGTCTGGTCTTAGTTCAGCTGATGGAGCTTTGGTTAAGACAGCAGAGGGTATCACCTCTTTCCCGGCCTGGCGATTCTTATATCTAGCTAAGTCAAGGACCATCGTCTTAGGGACATCTTTCAGGGGAATAAAGCCTCCAGCCATATCTCCATAAAGCGTGGTATAGCCAGTAGCCGTCTCGCTTTTATTGCTGCAAGCAAGTACCAACCAGCCGAACTTATTGGATAAGGCAAAGAGAATATTGCCCCTGACCCTTGCCTGAATGTTCTCCTCGGTGACATCCGGTTGAATATCCTTGAAGGGCTCAGCCAGCGTTTCCAAATAGGAGCTAAACGCTTTCTCAATGGATATTACCTTGAACTCTATGCCTAGATTCCTTGCTAAAGATTCAGCATCCGATTTGCTGCCCGGTGATGAGTAGCGAGAGGGCATGGAAACACCTATGACATTTTCAGCCCCAATGGCATCTGTTGCTATGGCAGCTACCAGGCTTGAATCAATCCCACCGGATAAACCGATAACTACTTTCTCAAAACCATTTTTACGCACATAGTCTCTGGTACCGAGAACAAGGGCCTGGTAAATCTCAGCAAGTTCATCCAATCTGTCAACCCATCTTGACGGCAAAGGAGGCCTGGCAATTGCCGGGTACTCACTTGACACCACTATTTTGGTAGCTTCTTCTAGTTTCTCCCTGACCCATGGCGTTTCTTTCCTTCGTCGAGGATCATGCAACTGAGAGCGAAACACTGACTCCACATCCAAATCAGCCACTACAAAGTCTTCCTCAAACTGCTTCCCCCGAGCAATGAGTTCTCCTTTCTCATTGATAATCAGACTATTGCCGTCAAATACAAGCTCATCTTGCCCGCCAACCAAGTTATTATGGACAACAATAGCTGCACTGTCTGATGCTCTGGTAGCAAGCATCCTTTCTCTAAAGAGCCCTTTTCCGGCATGATATGGGGAAGCGCTTATGTTAATCAGCACCTTTGCTCCGGCATAGGCCTGGACAATTGCCGGCCCGGCTTCATACCACATATCTTCACAAATAGTTATGCCTATGCCGATGCCATAAATGATGAAAACGGGGCATTCTCTCCCTGCCTGAAAATACCTATTTTCATCGAACACGCCATAGTTCGGCAGATAGAATTTGTGGTAAACGCCCACCAATTTTTTGTTATAGAGCACCGCCGCAGCATTGTATATATCGCCATCGCTGTCAACGAAGCCCACCACTACTGCTATATCTGAGCAGTGCTCTATTATCTTGTCAAGACATTCTTTGTTTTGCCTGATGAATTGCGGTTTAAACAGCAAATCCTCGGGGGGG
This sequence comes from Dehalococcoidia bacterium, assembly GCA_030606765.1. The sequence continues at coordinate 574 of JAUWFX010000131.1, read as the reverse complement.
TAGCCGGTTATAGCCAATTCGGGGAAGGTAAGCAGGTCGACTCCGAGCAACTTTGCCTGGTCAATGGATTCCATTATTTTCTTGGTATTACCACTGAGGTCGCCTACAGTGGAATTAATCTGAGCTATGCCAATTCTGATGTTGTGCAACTCCTCTCCTTCCCGTGACGGCAAATTATACTATACTAGGCGGCTGACAAGCATCTCCGCACTCCGCAATTCAAGTTGCCTCGAGGGACTTGGTAAGGTAGAATAGCGGATTGAAGCGGGTTTGGGTAGGAGCATCGTCATGGAGTACCAAGATATGATTAAATTCTGGGAGTTATGAAATGAACGTAGTGCGAATCATACCCTGTTTGGATGTAAAGGATGGCAGAGTGGTCAAGGGAATAAACTTTGTGAATCTGAGGGATGCCCGAGACCCTGTAGAGGCGGCGGAGGCTTATTGCCGGGAAGGAGCTGATGAACTGGTATTCCTTGATATCTTCGCCACCATGGAGAGTAGAAAGACGCGTTTTGAATGGGTGAAAAGGGTCTGTGAGGTGGTTACGGTTCCCTTTGCTGTGGGAGGCGGT
>JAUWFX010000127.1 GCA_030606765.1 Dehalococcoidia bacterium | reverse complement strand
TTGACCTCTTTGACAACTATGAAGATGTTGAAGCGAAAGCCAAGCAACTTAAGGATTTGGAACATCGGGGTGACGTCATCACTCACGAGATAGTACAGAGGTTACACCGCACCTTCGTCACTCCCATCGACAGGGAGGATATTGTTCTCCTGGTCAATAGCTTGGACGATATAATGGATTTCGTCGAGGCTGCGGGCAGGACAGCCTGCCTTTATCGTATTGCCCAACCTACGGAAAGAGCTCAAGAGCTAGCCGCGATTGTAGCCAAGGTAGCCTACAAGTTGAACGAGGTAATGCCTCGTTTGCGTCACCGTGACCAGTTCCCATGGATTCTGAAGCAGTGTGTGGAAATCAATAGCCTGGAAAACGAGGCTGATGATGTGTATCATGCTGCCTTAGCCGAGCTATTTGAGGTTTGCCATCTTGACGCATGTGAGGTAATTAAGTGGCGTGAAATCTATGAGCACCTGGAAAACGCCACTGACCGAGGCGAAGATGTCGCCAATGTCCTTGAGGGTATAGTATTGAAGTATGCCTGAGCTCGCTCTGCTGGTTCTGGTAATTGCGGCAGCCATCGGCTTTGGTGTAGTTAATGGTTTTAATGACGCTGCCAATGCTGTCGCTGCTTCAATTGGTTCCCGGGCTCTTTCACCTCGAAACGCCATAATACTGGCTGCCTTTTGCGAGTTCGCTGGTGCCGCTACAGGCACTGCCGTAGCTATAACCATCGGCAAGGGGATTTTAGTCCCTGAGGCAATCTCATATTTAACAGTGATTGCTGCCTTAGCCGCGGTTATCGTCTGGGGAACTATAGCTACTCGTTTGGGTCTGCCGGTAAGTATAAGCCATAGCTTTGTCACAGGGCTGGCAGCGGCGGGGGTAGTGGTGGTGGGCAGTGAGGCAGTGAAATGGAGTGTCCTGGGACGGATTGGGGCATCAGTGGTTGCTGCTCCTACTCTGGGTTTCATCGGTGGCTTTGTACTTATGGTTGTCCTGCTCTGGGCATCTCGCCGAAGCGCTCCAGCCAGAATGAGAGTTGTCTTCAGCCGTCTGCAATGGCTTACTACCGCTTTTTTAGCTTATAGCCACGGCAAAAATGATGGTCAGATGCCCATAGGTGTCATCACCATGGCGCTGGTGATTCATACTGGACGGGTCGAGCTATGGGACAATATCCCGTGGTGGGTAATAATCGTATCCGCTTTAGCCATTAGCTCGGGCATCGCTATGGGCGGCTGGCGAGTTATTAGAACTGTGGGGATGAAGATTACTACCATGCAGCCCATCCATGGCTTTGCCACCGATGCCGTAGCGGCTACTGTCATTGAGATAGCTTCGCGCCTGGGTATTCCCGTAAGCACCACTCATTGTGCTACGACAGCTACAATGGGGGTGGGTGCCACGAAGCGCCTTTCCGCAGTAAGGTGGGGAGTAACCAAGAATATCGTGCTGGCCTGGATTTTAACCTTCCCGATATGTGGTGCCCTCGGCTGGATAATAGCGTCGCTTCTGAAGATTGCCTTCTGAGGTGACAAAACTCCTTTGCCTCTTTAGAACACCTGTGCTATAATTTAGCTTCGCTAAATGGGTAATAAGGGTTCAATAAGGAAAGTAAATTGAGTTTGAAACTATTGCCGGCGGCTCTTCAGAAGCAGGATTATAACCTGGCAGCTCATGTCCTCGTCTATGGCTTGGTCAAAGCCTCGGTAAAAACCCCCCAAAATTCTGCGGATTTTCAGGGACCCCGTAGTAAGTATTATGGCAGCAGAAGGAAAAAGCAAGAGAAAGAGTAGCCCACGGGGTTTCTATAGCCGGGCCCTGGATGAGGCGGAAAAGCTCGAACTGGAGGAAGCTTCTCATGTCGAAGGAATTGACGAGGAAATTGCCCTTCTCAGAGTAAAGCTCAGGGAACTTCTGGAAGAACAGCCGGAGCGCATTGACCTGCATTTCGAGGCAGCCAATATCATAGCCCGGCTGGTAAGAACCCGATATCAAATTACCAAGGAACAGAAAAAGTCTCTCAAGGAAGCCATCCAGAAAGTCCTGACCGAAGTTGCTGTGCCCCTGGGGGTTGGTATCGGAATTAAAGCAGCAAGCAAGTAAGCACGCTAGAGCTTAAGTCTTAAGCACTAAATTCCAAACAATGTAGAAAATCAAAAACCAAAGGTCAAAAATCAAAATGACAATTTAAAATGCAAAGATTTTTACCTTTGCTCTGTCATTTTGCACTTTTATTTTTACCTTTTGCATTTTGCAAGGATTTGTTTAGAGCTTAGATATTGGGATTTTATTCTAATGAAGCTAAGACCTTATCAGGGGAGGGTCTTGTACCCTCCTAAACCAACGCACCTCCACCCTATTGGCCTGATAAATCAGGCAACTACAAAATCACTGGAAGGTGTTTTCGAGGCGTGAAGGAATCCCTTCCTTCACGATTGGGACTGATGGCTTATAACTCACTATGAAGCTAAGACCTTATCAACTGGAAGTGGCCCGGGCGGCTATGGACTCTATCCAGAAGGGAATGGGACTGACCTTCTCTGTGGAGATTGCCAGGCAAGGGGGCAAAAACGAGCTTTCAGCGCATCTGGAAGTCCTGTTGTTGACGCTATATATGGCCAGGGGAGGCAATCTTATAAAATGCTCCCCAACTTTTAAGCCTCAAACTATTATATCTACAGAAAGATTGAAACGGAGGCTGGATGATTTTGGTTTTGACGGCATTTATCGTCTCCAGATGGGTTATATTGTTCAACTCGGCAACGCTAAAGCCATCTTTCTGTCGGCTGAGGGCTCGTCTTCAGTGGTGGGACACACCGCGGACATACTTCTGGAGATTGATGAATCGCAGGATGTTAGCAAGGAGAAGTACACCAGGGAATTCCGCCCCATGGGTTCGGCTACAAACGTGACCACGATTCTTTATGGCACTACCTGGGACGATAGCACCCTGCTGGAAGAGATAAGGCAGGCTAATCTGGAACTGGAAAGAAAGGACGGCATTAAGCGCCACTTTAGATATGATTGGCAGGAGGTAGGCCGCTACAATCCTGACTATGTCAAGTTCGTCCAGGCAGAGCGGCAAAGATTGGGCGAAGAGCATCCCCTGTTCAGGACTCAATATGCTTTATTAACTATCACCCACGGCGGAGGCTTCCTGTCACGGCAGCAGGTAGCTCTGGCGCTGGGAGAGCACCAGAGGCAATCGCAGCCTGAGGGAAAGAGGACTTATATTGCTGGCGTAGATTTGGCCGGGGAACGTGAGCAGGAAATGACACGAGGTGGCGCTCCTGTCAGTGATAGGGGAAGAGGATGTGATTCCACAGTAATAACCATTGCCGAGGTGGATGCCACTAACGCATCGCAGCCACTGTTGAAAGTTGTGGAACAATACCAGTGGACTGGAACGCCCCACAGCCAGCTTTATACCCAGATGACGGATATCCTTAGGAATGTCTGGAACTGCCACAGGATAGTGGTGGACGCCACCGGCATTGGTCAGCCTGTAGCCAGCTTTCTCAGAAAGGAACTGGGAAGCAGGGTCATCCCACTCGTCATTACCTCAAAGAGCAAATCCGATATGGGCTTTGAGCTATTGTCCTTTGTTAATTCCGGGAGGCTCAAATTTTACAAGCAGGATGGCTCCAGGGAATATAAAGAGACCCTGTTTGAGCTGGAAAGAGCCAGGGCGCAATATCGCCCGAACCAAACGATGAACTTCTATGTTGACCCTCAAGAAGGACATGATGATTTTCTCGTGAGCCTGGCTCTGGTGGTCCAGGCCGCCGAAGGTCTTAGCCCCAGGGAAGCAAAGGGTTGGCTCAGGGAAAGCTAGGCAGGCGCCTCCTGGCGTCATTCTGTAGGGTCGGGCTTGTCCCGACCTCATTCCAGGCTAGGCAAATCTTTGCTTAGCTCAGCCAGGGATGCAATCTTCTTCTTAGTTTGCTCTAGCTGTCCCTTATGTTCTTTGGCATACTGCGTAGCTTGCTCGTAAAACTCTTTTATCTTGGGTACAAAGGATAACTGGGATAATATCAAGGTAACGTCGATAAAGTGCCTTTCTCCGGGAAAATCGCCGCCTCGAATCAGGGCGTTGGGTGCCAGTTCCTTGATGTAATCGCTAACGCTCTTGACCATGTCCATATTCAGATCTCTTTCCGGACCAGATATGATATATATAGCTTTGCCGGCATCCTTGGAATCACAAGTGAGGGAAAGGTCAGAGATGGTGGCGTCTAAGGCTTGTGTCCCTCTGAAGCTTTCCAGAGCTTTGTCGCGGAAAGTCTTCTTCCTTATCTCCCAGGGGAAACGGAACGAAGGAAGCTCGGTTCTCCCCAGGCCAATGGTGGTCCATCCCTCCAGGCTGGCAATTATGTCCCCGGCGTCTATCGTCCGCGAACCCACATATTTGGCCTTAGTCACCTCGCCAGCGCACATTAAATCATAGAAAGGCTCGGCAATCATCCTGTTTATTCTATCTATGTTACTAACGAGACTGGCATCCTTTCTCACATACCTCTGGTTATCAATGAGAAAAATGGCATCCACTACATCATAGGTGGATTTCAGGCAAGTGGCGGTGTTATATGTGCTCCTGGACTCTGTGGTCTGCTCATGCTCAAAAGGCAAAACTACCAGGGCATAGACTGGCTTGCTGATGTATCTATCCTTAACTGCCCTGGCTATTATGGGCAGCGCTCCCGACCCCGTGCCGCCGGCAGCGCCAGCTATGAGAAAAAAGGCATGTGTCTCGTAAAACTGGGGGGTAGCTTTCACGGCATCCAGTACCTTATCACTGTCCTCCTTGGCCAATTGAGCTCCTAGCTCGTTTATCTTGCCTACCCCGTGTCCCAGGGTCTGGCGCAGGCCCAGGAGCACTCGATGTGTGTAGTCGTTCTTGATAAACCTTAGCCCGGTCAGGTCTGCCTGGTCTGTATTCACGGCAATGACGGTGGGGGCTATGGTAGCCTTGCGTTGACCACGCGCCTTGAAATTTAGCCTGGCAAACTGGTCAGCAATCCGGCAGCCACACTGCCCCAGTCCAATAACTGTTAACTTCATTTTTCCCTCCTTCTTTCTTTACCGTTCTTATCCCTTTTCCTTATTTGTCATTGCGAGCGGAGCGAATGCGGAGCGCGGCAATCTCCTC
>JAUWFX010000054.1 GCA_030606765.1 Dehalococcoidia bacterium | reverse complement strand
AAATTCGACGCGATCCCCAACTTGCACTTTCATTTCGCCCTCGAGGACGTAAAGAAATTCCTGTCCGGCGTGGGTGGAGAACTCTTCTGTGTCTGTTGGCACCAGTGTCACAATAAAAGGCTCCATCAATCGGTCAGCCTTCTCCGGGGCCAGGCACTCGTAGAAGTAGCCGTACTGCATACTCTTCTTCTCTCCATAGCGAGATATATGCCGTCGTTCATCCCTGTGCACCACGGTCATGAGCTTGTCAATTCCTGGGGAGATAAAGTAGCCCATCTTCATATCAAGTGCTCTGCCTAACCTAGCCAACTGCCCTAATGCCGGGATCATTTCGCCTGACTCTGCACGTTCCAAGGTATCTATATCAATCCCCGTTCGGCTACTGAGGTCCTTAATAGTAAGCCCCCGCATTTCTCGAACCCTTCGAATCCGATCGCCCAGAGATTCTTTTTCCTCAACCATCCCTTCCACATGGGTGAGGTTAGCTTGATCGGTGAGAAAATCATCATGTTTCGCCGCCCTGCTATCAGCCGGATTCGGTCTGGCAGATGTCTTGCGTTTTGTCTTCTCCCTTTTCATGTTACCTTCCCTTCTAGATTGCCCTTCCCGACACGCCGATGTTACGGGCAATCACGATGCGTAGTATTTCTGACGTTCCTTCGCCGATCTCTAGAATCCTCTGGTCCCGATATAATCTCTCGACTTCATAATCCTTCATCAGCCCGTACCCTCCGTAAAGTTGCACAGCGTGATGGACACAGCGGCGCATAACCTCAGAACAGAACAATTTTGCCATAGCCGCCTCTTTGGTAATGGGACGCTCGTTTTCTCGTAGCCAGCAGACCTTGTAGAGAAGATTTCTGGCCAGTTCTATCTCTAACGCCATGTCGGCTAACTTGAAAGCATTGACTTGAAAGGAAGCGATGGGATGTCCAAATTGGATGCGTGAGTTGGCGTATTGTAAAGCCAATTCAAAAGCCGCCTGAGACCCACCCAACCCCATGGCAGCGATGCTGAGACGTCCGCCGTCCAATGTCGCAAGCATTTGATGGAAGCCGTCCCCCCGTCTTCCCAGAAGGTTTGCTTCAGGCACGACACAATCATCGAAAAAAAGTTCACCCGTGTTGGATGCTCGCCACATCATCTTGTCTTTCATCTCCTTAGCTGTCAACCCAGGTGTGTCGCTCGGAACGATAAGGCAACTGAGCTCTGGCTTGCCATCCTCACGTTTACCGGTAACAGCCTGGACAATAATAACACCGGTCAATGGGCAAGCCGAGTTGGTGATAAAAATCTTATGCCCATTGATAGTCCAGTAGTTTCCTCCAAGTGTTGCGGTGGTTCGAGAGCCTCCAGCGTCAGAGCCAGCATCAGGTTCCGTCAGACCAAACGCAGCCAGACACTCTCCTTCACAGAGCCTGGGAAGCCATTCTTGCTTTTGCTTCTCGTTACCGAAATAATAGATAGGGCCGATTCCTAGAGAATTTCCGGCAGCAATAGTAGCCGCCTGGGAAGCATCAACCCTGGCCAGCTCTTCAACCGCAATTGCATACGAGATATAGCCCATGTTGGAGCCGCCATATTTCTCTGAAACAAAACACCCCAGCAACCCTAAGTCCGCCATTTTGCGCGTTAGCTCGACAGAAAACTCCTCCCTTTCGTCCAGCTCTCGGGCGACCGGGCCAATCTGCCTTTCAGCGAAAGCCCGAATCGCCTGGCGCGTTAGATTCTGCTCCTCGCTCAAATCAAAATCCATGGCTCATCTCACCCAAGGGTACTTTCTGCGCAGTACACACAAGAATGGTACCTAAGAACTCAACCCCTTTCTTGAAGTGTGTCTGAGCAATGTCGCTACTAAGTCTTGTTGCTCTCAATTTTTCGGCTCCTCGCGCTTCTTATAAAAGTAGATTAAGATTTGAGTACTCCTTCTCCAATAAGCTTCTCATAGCAATCCAGGCATTGGGGATTGCACAGGGCATCCCTGTTCATGACAGGTCTGCCATGGATTATGTTCGTGACAGCGCTTTCGACCTTCTTCATGTTCGTGGTGTAAGGAATATCCGGTACCACAATGATTCTCGCCGGGACGTGTCTTGGGGAAGCTTTCTCACGGAGATTTCTCTTGATTTTGTTCTCCAGATCTTCCGTCAGATGATATCCTTCAGCCAATTTGACAAAAAGGAGGACACGCTGGTCTCCCTTCCAGTTCTGCCCTATCGCTAAGCTATCAGCAATCTCCGGCAGCCCTTCCATTACGTTATATATTTCGGCTGTACCTATGCGAACCCCGGATGGTTTCAGTACTGAATCAGAGCGACCATAAAAAGTAGCTCCCCCAGTATCACTATGAAATACGATGTAGTCCCCATGACGCCACACACCAGGGTAAACACCAAAATAAGCCTCCCTATATTTCTTACCAGCCGGATCATTCCAGAAACAAAGCGGCATAGGCGGAGCAGCCGCTTCACAGACGAGTTCTCCTTGCTGGTCAAATACGGGACGACCTTCTTCATCATATGCTTTCACCTTCATCCCCAAACCCGGTCCCTGCAATTCACCAGCGTATACAGGTTGAATCGGACTTCCAGTGAAAAAGCAGCCATTGATGTCTGTGCCACCTGAACTGGAATTGAAATGAAGATCTTTCTTGATTCCTTGATATACATACTCAAACCCTTCCTTCGACAGAGACGAACCGGTTTGCCACATCTCTTTTAATGATGACAAATCATAATCATTAGCTGGCTCAAAATTTTCACTCCGGAGATAGTTAATATAGCTGGCGCTGCAACCAAACATGGTGACTTTTTCATCCTGAATCAATTTCCACATAGCTCCCGGCCCGGGGTAGGCGGGATTACCATCATACAAAATAATGGTGTTACCTGTGGCTAAAGAAGCCAGCATCCAATTCCACATCATCCAGCTACAAGTCGTGATAAAGAAGTGAACATCATCCCGCTTCAAATCGGTGTGGATTATTAATTCCTTCAGTTGATTAATCAGAATTCCGGCTGCTCCTTGAACGATGCACTTCGGCTTGCCCGTCGTCCCTGACGAAAACATGATAAACACAGGATGGTCTGCGGGCAATTGTTCAAATTGGATTTCGGGTGTCCCTTCTGATAGGAAATCGTCATAATGTACAGAGTTAGGAATATGGCTAATGTCGGGTTTTTCTTCCCTGTAGCGGGCCACTACCACTTTCTCAATAGAGGGTATCCCCTTTACAATTTCAGCAGCGTTGGAAAGAGAATCAAAAGGTTTCCCTTTGTAGAAATAGCCATCAACGGTAAACAAAAGTTTTGGTTCGATTTGACCAAAGCGATCAATGGCTGCACCAGAGCCGATATCGGTGGCACACGAAGCCCAGACAGCACCAATACTCGTGCTAGCAAGCATCGCCACAGCTGTCTCCATCATATTAGGCATGTAGGCAGCTACCCGGTCTCCGGGCTTGAGTCCTATTTCTCGAAGGGATTCTGCCAGGCGTCCTACCGAGTTATACAGTTCTGCGTAACTCATCTTGGCTGACTTCTGAGTTTCTCCTTTGAATATGAAGGCTGTATTCTTATCCCTGTATCTCAATAGATTTTCGGCGAAATTTAGCCTAGCTCCAATAAACCATTTTACATCGGGCATCTTAGTTACATCGTCAACCACTACTTCGTAGCCTTTCGAAGCCTTCACCCCAACAAAATCCCACACAGAAGCCCAAAAATCTGGCATCTTGTCTACGGACCAGTCATAAAGCTCCTTATATGAATGAAAGTTCTGTTTATATCGCACATTCACAAAGTCTATAAACTTGGTAATGTTGGCGTTTCTCTTTCGTTCTTCCGTCGGTTCCCAAAGTAACTTGCCCATATCATCTCTCCCTTATAGTATTGGTGTTTGTGCTAATGAGATCGTTATCGATTACCCGCTTAAGAGCTGGTATCCGTATCATTGACAACAGGAATCCAGTATATATCAAGAATTGTGTTGGTGAAATCTTCGGTGCGGAAGCAAGCCTTCACTTTCATGCCTATTTCAGGTGTTCCGTATTGCAGATAGCCCTTGAATATAGTGCATACGCCAGGCAACTCAACGTCAACCTGGAAATAGGGGGTAGTGAGCTCTATGCCAGTGCCAGCGTACTCCACACGCGCGTAGGTGTGCACTGTGCCAATGACTGGCTGGGGCAGTTCTTCCCAGGTCATGGGCTGGTTACAGTCAGGACAGTCAGCCCGCGGTGGAAGCCACAGCCTGTGCTCTCCACATTCAGGATTTATGCATTTCGTAGCCAGCAGTTTGCCCTCTGTCAGACCCTTGAAGAACGGGGAGAGTTTTCCATAAGTATGCCTGTGAGCCAGACTCCTCGGCCACTCTATCACTATGGCTGGTTCCGATTGAAGAACCTTTGCGGGTTTGCCAGTATACTTGGTTGTCTTTCTCTTTAATGCCACGGTTTTCCTCCTTTAAAAAGCCTTCCTGAGAATGCCTACTGTTACATGTGACCCGACACCAGCGTGAGATACCCAGAGTGCTTGTTTAGCATTAGGTACCTGGAGGCTCTTCCAATCTTCGGGCTTTTTCTTGCCAAAAGACTCCCAAATCTTGCGGCCGCCATGAAACTTATCATACTTGTCCTGTAGTTGCCAGAGGCACTCGACTCCTTGAAAGATGCCAGTTGCTCCTACAGCATGCATGGTGCCTATCAATCCTCCCGACAGATTGGATGGACATTTACCGCCAAAATAGGCATCTCCAGATTCAATGTAATCAGGTTCCTGTCCATAGGGACGGAGCCCGATGTCTCCATAAGTTTGAATGTCACTTATGGTAAATGCATCATGCAACTCCACCAGGTCAAGTTCTTCAAGCGGGTTAGTGATACCAGCCATTCGGTAAGCAAAATAAGCGGCAAATCGCGACGCAGCGAAGCTTTCAAATCCCGGCCACCGCTGCCCTTCTTTTTTGCGCAGCCCCTTATACATATCGGGGGTTTCGTGCGGTAGTAATGGGATTTCCATATCCCTACGGTCCGCTACCCTCAAGGTATGGCTCCCGCCGGCTATGAAAAGCTCGCAAGGTTTATCGGTCAACTTATAGGCAGTTTTTTCATCGCAAAGTAGCATGCAGGCGGCACCATCTGTCATGGCACAGCATTCCAGGAAACGTAACGGATAGGTTGACATTGGGCTGTTAAGGACATCTTGAACTGTATATTTGCCTGGCTGCTGAGAATACGGCGAGTAATAAGCGTAGAGGTGATTCTTGACTGCCACCTTGGCCCTGGTCTCCTCTGAGAGGTTATAAGCCCAGGCGAAGCGGACGGCCATAGGGGCATAGTAGGCAGCATAAATGCGGGAAAGCCTGGTCTCAAAGTCTTTACAGGCTGCGTTAGCAATGTAGTAGTTACCTGTTCGCGTATCTACTTCAGACATGCGCTCCCAGCCTACGGCTAACGCCACATCAGCATATCCACTGGCCACCGCCATAGCAGCTGTCAGTACTGTGGAGCCACCGGTAGCCCCACCAGTTTTGATACCTATATCATATATGGGATCAAGACCGAGGTAGTCAGTGACCTTGGCTTCGCACAGGAGCTGGTCTTGAAAGTGGTCGGCAAATTCGCCACAGGCAAGAAAGTTGACTAATCCTTTGATTTCTAACGGAGAGAGTTTTAAATCGTTATTCTCCAACATCTGCCGGAATGACACCATCACCTGCTCTTCCAGCTTCATTTCCGGGCAGAACTTCTTATAATTTGTCAGACCCCCGGCGACGGCAAATACCTTTCTGCTCCATTTAGGAATGCGCAAATTGCCTTCCTTCAAAGTAATCATTTAGATAACTCCTTTCTCTGTTTGTCAGCAACAGCAGTATTCTTGTCTGTCTTCATCGCCCTTAATATAGCATCGATTTGTTTCTTCACATATGTCCTGAAACTCCAGTGTTTTCTCAGATACCAACGCCTGAAAGCTCAAGCATGCCGAAGAACGATTATATCACTGGTGAGCGAATTGTCAATGTGATTGGGGGGACACAATAACATAGAACTTTTGCCGTTCAGTGTGCGTGTTTGAAGTAATAAAGTAGGCTTTTATGCAACTCTGAGGCCGGGTACTTTAAATTATTGCATAGTCGCATGAGCTTCAGTAATCCACGGTTACACCCCTCGCCTCAAGCTGAGGTATGTATATGTTAATGGAATCGTCGCTCAGCGGATTATCCGCGAGATAGACTTCATCCCCAGTTCCCAGTCCCTCATTATCCACCAGCGGCACGATATCGCTTATTTGGTTATTATCGAGGTAGAGATTTCTCAGGTCGGTGAGGTCGGTCAGTGCTGAGATATCGCTTATCTGGTTACTACTGAGGTAAAGCTCATACAAGCTGGTGAGGTCGGTCAGAGGCGAGATATCGCTTATCTGGTTACTATCAAGGTAGAGAAATCTCAGGCCAGTGAGGTTAGCCGTGGGTGATATGTCGCTTATCTGGTTACTACTGACGTCAAGCTTCCATAAGTTGGTGAGGTTGATCAGGGGTGATATATCGCCTATCTGGTTATTGCTGAGGCCAAGCTCCCTCAAGCTGGTGAGGTTGGCTGCAAGTGATATATCGCTTATCTGGTTATTATCGACGTAGAGATTTCTCAGGTCGGTGAGGTTGGTCAGGGATGATATATCGCTTACCTGGTTATCACCGAGGCCGAGATATGTCAGGCCGGTGAGGTTGGCCAAGGGTGATATATCGTCTATCTGGTTATAAGCGAGGCCGAGGTGGCTCAGGTTGGTTAAGTTGGCCGTGGGTGATATATCGCTTACCTGGTTGCCATCGAGAGTGAGTTGTATCAAACTGGTGAGATTGGCCAGGGGTGATATACCACTTACCTGGTTAGAGTCGAGATAGAGGACTTCTAGGTTGGGGAGGTTGGTCAGGGGTGATATATCGCTTACCTGGTTAACATTGATAATAAGAGCTGTTAGGCCGGTGAGGTTGGTCAAGGGTGATATATCGCTTATCTGGTTATGGAAAAGGATGAGGTGTGCCAGGCTGGTGAGGTTAGCCAGGGGTGATATATCGCTTATCTGGTTAAGTTCGAGTCCGAGAAGTAACAGGCTGGTGAGGTTGGTCAGGGGTGATATATCGCTTATCTGGTTATCACCAAGGCTGAGATCTACCAGGCTGGTGAGGTTGGCCAGGGGTGATATGTCGTTTATCTGGTTATCACCAAGGTGGAGAAATTCCAGGCTGATGCAATACTCCAGTCCGGTGACGTCAGAGATATCCTTTGAATAAGCATAAAGCTCGGTAAGCCCTGCCAGGTCTGAAGGGTAGATATCTCCCGTGGGCTTGCCGATTGCTTTTCTTACCACCGCCTCAAGGTTATCGTCGGGGATAAGTTCCTCCACACCACCATCGTCACACCCTATCATACCGGCAATTAGAGATACCACAATCAGAAGTATACTTAATCTCTTCATCTATATGAGCCTTCCAGAACGATTATATCACTGGTGAAGGAATTGTCAACGGGAAAGAGGTTTTGGCCCTTAACCATGGGTGGAAACATAGGCAACTCTGTGGATATATTTTGGCAAGCTTCCCCTTAATGTAATCTAAGTGACAAGATCAGTCGGGGATTGGCCAAAACACTGGAAAGCATATTCAATAGACCAGAAGGTTCAGATTATGCAGTTGATCATAGTGTGTCCCAAGTAATATTTCGAGCTTTTGTTGGATATTGAACAAGTTGGATTATCTTATCAGCAACTAATTTTGATTCCGTACTACAATTCGCCTGCCTTGGCCATGGTGTCCATCCGTAAGAAGACTTCGGCAACATTCAGCTTAGAGGTGGCGGGGTCTTCGCCGCGGAACTCGCGCCATAGGCGTTCCACGTTGGCCAGGATGCGCTCGCGATTAGGCCATTGCTTGAATTGCCCCAAGTCAATGTCTTTGGCAGCTTCATCAACGGTCATGCCTTTGTCGAACCGTTTCTTGGCCTCACGTTGGACAAAGACAAGATAATCGCGACACAGATTCAGCCCCTCCACTCCGCACACCGGCCCATGGCCGGGGACATAGGTTTGAGCACTCAGACTCTTCATGGCATCCAGGTTCCTGAGCCAGCCAGCAAAGGATCCTTCCATGCTCAGCGGGGTGGAATACAAAAAAATGAAGTCGCCGGCAAAGATGACACCTTCCTGGGGTAGATGCACGATTATATCTCCTATAGTGTGTCCAGGCCCGAAGTGCAGCAGCCTGACCTCCCGCCCATCCATATGCAGCGCAAGCTGTTTGTCAAAGGTGATATGAGCCGGCGTGACCGCGATTCCCCGGAAATCGAATTCAGGGAAAATGGTATTCAGCAGGCCGGGGTCCATTACACCTGTCTCTATTGCCTCATGGCGGCAGTAGTCATGCGAGATTATGGTAGCCCCCGCAAACACATGGTTTCCATAGGTATGGTCTCCATGGTGATGGGTGTTGATTAGATAGCGAATCGGCTTATCGGTGATCTTCCTAATTTCGTCCCTGAATCTCTGGGTCAGGCCGACCGTAGCCAGCGAATCCACGACCACCACATAATCATTGCCCACAATGAATCCAGCATTGCTCCAGTACCAGGTAGCTTTTGCCTGGATATAGGCATAGATATTGGGAGCCAACTGCTTGACCCCCGGTTCCCAGGTCGGAATTGTGTATTCTTTGTTCATAGTAGTGTCTCCCTCTTTCTAATCCTACTTAATTTCGACCATCCAAGATGCTTGGCGGCGTGCAAAACACCTTGCAGACAGAAATATCAGCGGGTGAACATGCGCTTCGGTGGCTTCTCTCCAACACGGTTCCTGAGTATGCCGATACCTTCCACCTCCAGCTCAATGACATCGCCTGGCTGAATCCAACGGTTGAGTTCCATACCACAGCCACTCTCCACAGTCCCCGAGCCCAAGAAATCACCTGGATATAGCGTCTCCTCCATTGAAGCAAACTCGATAATCTGAGGCCATGTCCAGTAAGCCGTGCCGCTGTTATTATCCGACCACGACTCACCGTTGATACGGGCCATCATCCTCAGGTTCTTAGGGTTCAATTCATCAGGGGTCACCAGGCAAGGTCCTATGGCACTACAGGTATCTTTGCCCTTAGCCGGACCGAGCCCACCTGCCAGCATCTCCTGCAACTGGATATCGCGGGCACTGATGTCGTTGAAGATAGTATAGCCAGCAATATACTCCTCCGCCTGTACTCTCGAGATGTTTTTGCCTTCTTTGCCAATATAGATGCCGTATTCCAACTCGTAGTCCAGCAAATCGGTGAAGGCAGGCCAGAGAATGACTTCGTCGGGACCAATGATAGTGTCAGTATTACCCTTATAGCATACCGGTATCTCATACCAGCCTTTGTCAAGCTGCCTCTTCCCGGAAAAGCTGGCGTGGCCCTCGAAGGCGAGATAGTCCCTAAGGGAATTCGGCCGCGGCACTGGCGCCTTCAGTTTGACCTCATTCATCTCGTAGACTATTTTTTCACCCCGGGGACCAAGCGAACTGCCTTTGACCTGGCAGTTCGCTAAATAGTCGATGGCCAGCTTGGCCTTATCTTTCCCTTCATCTCCTCTTCGGAAGAAGGCAATCATGTCAGGTGGAAGCATTGCTGTTGCTAGTTCGTAGGCCTGACTATTGCCATGCTTATCAGCCAGGTAGCGCGTATAGCTCATATTGAGATCGATAATCTTATTCTGGTGCATGGCTCCGATGCGTTGCATCTGGCCAACTGGTGTGGAAACCCCGAAAGTCACTAGCTTCATTTCCTCCTCCTTCCTCCTGTAGCCCCTGCATACTATCGGCTGCTCGTATGGTATGTCAAGAGATTACCATATTGTACAAACCAGGCAAGTGTGCAATCTCACCCTCAGGTATACTCTGGACCTCTCTGTCGTCGCCCAGATAGCCAGCGTGCCCGAAACCTTTATAAAGCCAGCCCGGTCCGGTATCCTTCACTGGTAGCTTCCAGTATTCTCCGCGGTTTGGCAGAATTGCCTACGCAGTATACTTCAGGTACCTTACCTTCCAGGGCTTTGTATAAGCGATCATTCGCCTTGTAGCCGACTGCTATAATGATTGTGTCGGCTGGAATGGTTTCCTTCTTGCCCTCAGCAGTAGTTACTCGAACACTGCCTTCTTTTATCTCTTCGCAGGTCGCGCTGGTCAGCAGGGTCACCGTTCTGCTCCTCAGCCCATCCATGAGTCGGCGTCTTGTCATGAATAACATGTCGCTAGCCATCCGTTTCAATATTTCTATGATGGTCACCGTCTTTCCCTGTTCCGCCAGATAGTGCCCCGTCTCACAGCCAACCATCCCCCCACCGATGATGACCACATGCTGCCCTGCCCTGGCTTTGCCCGAGAGCACATCCTGAGCAGTAATCACATTTGCTTTATCAATGCCAGGTATGTCAGGCATGGCTGGAGTGCCTCCTGTTGCTATCACAACGGCATCTGGATTCCCTTCAGTAACGATTTCAGCAGTGGCATCTGCATTAAGCTTAACTTCCACTCCAGCTTTCTCAAC
>JAUWFX010000044.1 GCA_030606765.1 Dehalococcoidia bacterium | reverse complement strand
GAGTAAAATTTAACCTCTATCCCGTAAAGCAAAGTATATGGAGAAGCGACGCCCGGAACTAGTTTGTCCATAGCTTGAAGCATTTCCACTATACTCTTGAGATAACGATAGGGGAGGGCAAAGCTTAAATCTCCGGGAGTTGCCGCTTTTAAGCTTGGTTCAATGGGACTATCCTGGAGGCGGGCTTGTGTGGAGCGATGACCATCCATTAAGTCCCCCAATCTCTGCACTAGCACACCGCCACTAAGGATATTAGCCAGCCTTGCCAGATACTTACCATAGGCAATAGGTTCATGGAAAGGCTCGGTGAAGGTGGTGCTCACTAAAAGGGCAAAGTTAGTGTTTTTTGTCCTGGGTTGGGTATAACCAATGCCATTGACTGTAATCACAGGGTCGGAGCCGCCTGTGGACTCCATAATCACCTCGCCTCCAGGACACATGCAGAATGTTCTAACCCGGTCATTGAAACTTTTGGAATAAAATTCGAGTTTTGATTCATACAATGTCGAAGTTAGCTTCTCCATGGTTGTCATTGGTACTTCGATTCGGCAACCCACATCTACAGGGTTGGAAGCAAGGCTTAATTTAAGCCTCTCGGCTTCATTGCATAACCATTCTGCCCCCTCCCTCCCCGGGGCTAAGATTAAGTAGCGACAGCTTAAGCTTTCACCATTGCTGGTTTCAACAGCTTTGACCGCACCATCGTCAACTACAATATTATTAATTGTTGTTCTTAGCCTTATGTCTAATTTAGATGACAGATAATTCTGCATAGCCTTCAATGTTTCGTGACAAAGCTCTGTTCCCAAGTGACGCAATTTAACAGGGATTAATGTGAGCCCGGCTAAGGTAGCCTCTCGCTCCAGCTCAGGTATATTTCCCCCCACACCATAAACCTTAGGAGGAGCACCAAATTTGAGATAGATAGAATCAACATAATCTATGAGTACTCGGGCCTGATCAGAACCGATCAATTCCTTGAGCCGGCCGCCTACTTGGGTGGACAAGGTTAGTTTCCCATCGCTGAAAGCACCAGCACCTCCGAAACCACTCACTAGATGGCATGGTGAGCAGAGCACGCAGCGTCCACTTCCGTTTTGAACGGGACAAACACGGGTATCAATTTCTCCTCCCTTGTCCAGAAGTACAACGTCGAGGCCAGCGTTACACAATTCCAAGCTAGCGAATATACCTGCGGGACCAGCACCAACTATGGCGACATCATAACTTTTGCCCATTGGGATTCATTCTAGGGTTATTGGCGTAACCAATCGGTTAAAAGGTTTCCAGATTTAAGGATTTCATCGGCTGCGGAGTATGGGTCGAGCTCTCCTTTTTCCACCCTCTCAATATAGTTACTCAGTTGCCCATCTTGCTCAATTAACATGAGCAACTTATGAGTGAGTTTGCGTTCTAGAGTTTTTATGAAGTCCTGTTTTCGTTGTAATTGGCGACGTTGTGAAAGTCGACCATCTTCACAGAGGGCTTGGTGGTGTAATTGAATTTGTTGGTAAAGTTCCTCAGTGCCGACGTCATTAGTTGCTTCTGTGGCTACCACAGGTATACTCCACCAACTTGGCTCACGAAGCTGCAGCATAGCTTGTATATCACGGACAAAGTTGTCGGCACCAGGATGGTCAGACTTATTAACTACAAATATGTCAGCGATCTCAAACAGTCCAGCTTTCATCGTCTGGATAGCATCCCCAGATTCAGGACATAATATGACAAGCACAGTATCGGTCTTCTCCATAATATCTATCTCGCTTTGTCCTACTCCTACTGTCTCTACCAAGATAATATCTTTACCAGCGGCGTCAAGCAACTTAATCACAGAGCTGGCAGTTTGTGGTAGCCCGCCCATACTGCCACGAGTCGCCATACTGCGAATGAAAACCCCATCGTCAAGGTAGTGTTGCTGCATTCTTATCCGGTCACCTAATACAGCCCCTCCCGTGAATGGGCTTGAGGGATCTACGGCAATTATCCCGACTTTTAAGCTTTGTTTCCGCATCAACGCTGTCAGCTTGTCCACCAGGGTGCTCTTTCCTACTCCTTGGGGGCCGGTTACCCCTATGTAGTGTGCCTTCCCCAGGTGTGGAGCGATGAGCTTCATTATTTCAGGTACTTGGCTGCTTTCGTTTTCCACCAAGCTGATGACACGTGACAGGGAGACGTTTTCTCCCTTAAGCATCTGTTCCACTAGCCTCATAATTTTAGGAGTCATCTATTACGGGGTGAGGTTATTTTATAGCTTTCTAAATTACCGGTCAAATAAGTTTACTGATATGGCAAGAAGGGCCGAAGCTCAATTCAATTGCAAGCTAAGAACGTCTGTAGGCAGACACTAACAAAAATGTTTGGCGCTTTGTGTCTTTCCTTACGCTGCTTTGCCCAGAGGCATTATATATAGGGGCTTAATTTGTTCCTCTACCCCGAGGATTTTCCATACCTCTTCATCATGAAAGGCGCCGACTTCCACTGTGGCTAACCCCAAAGCCACAGCTTGAAGGTGGATGTTTTCACCTACATGTCCTACCTCTATGTGAACGTATCTTTCTCCACGTCTGCCATATCTATAGGAAGTCCTGTGATAAAGAGCACAGACGACAATATCCACCGGGGCGTCAATAATAAACTCTTGGTCCAGAGTTGCTCTGGCTAAATCTGGTCTTAAATCGGCCGGTTTGTGTAAGCTCAAGGAATGGGAGTCTGCTTCATAGTGGTAAATGCCGGCCTGTAATTCTTCGGGAGCTTGCTTTGCCTCGCTGGCAATGACACCTTGTTTGCCAACGAACACAAAAATCTCCAGGGGATAGGTAGCTCCGGCACTGGGCGCTGCCCTGAACTCTCTAGTTCCAGTGATGCCCTGGGCTGACCAAAGTATTTGACTCAATTGAGATAAATCTAGCGGCTCCCTACTGTATCTACGAACCGATCTGCGCCTTAGTATAGTTTCCTCTAATGAAACCTCGCCTTTTAACTGAGGAAGGGAAAGCTTAATTATGGTTTGCCCCATGCCAGATTCTTCGCTACACTCAGGATAATAAATAGCATTTAGCCCTTGATAACGGCCATAGGTATAGCCATAGCCACTTTTCTAGAAATGCCAGCTTGATGAACCACATCTATAACTTCAGTGATATCTTTGTAAGCTTGGGATGCCTCCTCAGCTAGCGAAGAGATGTTTCCCGCCTTGACGGTAATACCTCTGCTCTTTAATTCTCGAACTACATCTCTACCCTGCATACTCCGCCTGGCAGCACCGCGACTTAACACTCTCCCGGCACCATGACAAGTGGAGCCAAAGGTCTCATCCATGGCCTTTTGAGTACCCACAGCAATAAAAGAACAACGTCCCATGTCTCCGGGCACGAGCACAGGTTGCCCTACCTCCCTGTAGCGTCTGGGAGTATCCTTATGGCCGGCCGGAAAAGCTCTGGTAGCTCCTTTGCGGTGAACGCAAACCTTAAGCTTGTGACCATCTATTGTATGTTCTTCTATTTTGGCTATGTTATGAGCGACATCATAAACCTGCCTCATGCCAAGTTTCTCAGGATTTTTACCGAAAATTTTGGAAAAACTTTCTCTAACCCAGTGGGCAATGCACTGCCGGTTAGCCCAAGCGTAGTTAGCAGCACATGCCATAGCACCTAAATAATCTTGGCCTTCCGATGATTCTATGGGAGCGCAGGCGAGCTGCCGGTCGGGGAGCTTTATCCCGTACTTCGATACCGCCCCCTCCATGACACGCAGATGGTCAGTACATACTTGGTGACCGAAGCCGCGAGAGCCTGTGTGAATTAAGACTAATATCTGACCTATCTCAGTGATGCCCATAATGCTAGCTATGTTGGGTTCGAATATCTCCTTCACCACCTGAATCTCAAGAAAATGATTTCCTGAGCCTAATGTGCCTGCCTGAGGCATACCTCGCTTTGCCGCTTTATCGCTTACCTTACTGGGATCGGCACCACCGAGACATCCATTTTCTTCAGTAACATCCAAATCTTCCTCGGAACCCAGGCCACGCTTCACTGCCCAACGAGCTCCCTCAACCATCAATTGGTTCATCTCTTTTTGACTTACCTTTATCTTCCCTTCAGAGCCAAGGCCTGATGGCACATTAAGAAATAATTCATTAATGAGCTCATTAATTCTGGGCCGCACTTCAGCTTCGCTGAGACTGGTACGCAATAGCCTTACACCGCAATTAATATCATAACCCACTCCGCCGGGAGAAATTACACCATTCTTAATGTCCATTGCCGCCACCCCGCCTATAGGGAAGCCATAGCCCCAGTGGATATCCGGCATGGCGAAGGAGTAACCTACTATACCGGGGAGAAATGCAACATTGGCAACTTGTTCGGGTGTTTGTTCATCACATATAGATTCCAGCATTTCCTTACTGGCATAGATTAGGCCAGGAACCTTCATGCCAGCTTTATAATTCTCGGGAATCTTCCAGCGATAATCATCTATCTTAATAAGCTTTCCTTGCCATCGTGCCATGTACTTAGCTCCTAAATATCGAGAATTATCTGTGCTTTGTACCCACCACCATTTTTGTCTAGCTTTAACATATGATATGTGGCTGCTTTTACCCCTGTCTTTATCTTATGTTTCATTGGGTCAAAATCTTCCCCATAACAGGTAGCCTTAAGCTGATTATGAGTCAAACTTTCAATATCGAACCGGTTGAGCAAAATATGTTTGACATCAAAGAGGTAAATGAGCTCATTAAGCCATTCAACGAGCAGACTATCTCTGTCCGCGCTGCTTACTTCCAAAGCGAGGTGCAATTTCTCTTCAACGCCTTCAGGCTCAGTAATCAAACTGAACAGAGCCAGAGCGGCGTTGGAAAAAAGCTCCTCGACATCTGTCCCATAGGCGATGATGCCCACGTCAGCAGTATGGTCGATTATTTCAAAAGCCTTTTCCATTTTACTAAGTCCATTATACAAAAATAGCAGCGACATCTCCATTTACGCTTGCTCTTTTTGCACTTCGCTCAAGCTGTTGTTACAATCAATGCTGAAGACAGTAAAGGGGACAGCTTCCCCGTGAATTGCTCAATTTGGCAAATTATCAATTACCTTGTATTATTTAAGATGGCAATGGGCAAATGCCTGTGTCAAACTTGACTTCTCCGTGTGGAAAGATATATGGTTCTAGCGATGTAAGGAGTAAATACTAGAGGCAAAGTAAACCTACAGATCGCATCGCCTTATAAGGAATTTATCTGTAAAAGGTAGATAGTAATGCCCCCCCAGCAGTATATGGAATGTGCTCTATCCTTGGCTAAGTTAGCTATGGGATATACCAGTCCTAACCCAGCAGTGGGGGCAGTAGTTGTTAAAGATGGACTTGCTGTAGGCATGGGATATACTCAGCCTGCTGGCTCGGAGCATGCTGAGGTTATGGCACTTCGGCAGGCTGGTGATAAGGCGCAGGGTGCTACCATGTATGTTACCCTGGAGCCTTGCTCTCATTATGGGCGTACTCCACCTTGCACTCAAGCTATAATCGATGCCGGCATTTCAGAGGTCCATATAGCCTTGCTTGACCCCAACCCGGTAGTTTCAGGGCGTGGTGTAGGCAGGCTAAATGAAGGAGGCATCAAGACCCATATAGGTATATGTCAACAAGAAGCTTCCGAAATAAACGAGGCTTATATTAAGCACATTACTACGGGTTTACCATTCGTCGTGGCCAAATTCGCCATGAGCCTTGACGGCAAGATTGCTACTAAAACCGGTGATTCTAAGTGGATAACCAAGGAAGAGGCAAGAAAGTATGCACATACCCTGCGCTATACTGTCGACGCCATAATGGTAGGGGTAAACACCATTGTTGCTGATAATCCTCGCCTCACTGCTAAAGGTTGTGGTGGTAGAGGTGGCATAGGGAAAATGCAGCCTCTACGCCTGGTTGTTGATAGCAAAGGAAAGGTACCATTGAATGCTCATATTTTTGAGCCACCGGGCGAGGTTTTGCTCGCTGTAGCAGCACCTTTTGACTCTGTAAAGAAGGAAAAATTTGTAGAGGCGGGTGCTGAAGTACTGGAATTACCAGCCAGGGAAGGCTCGGTAGATATTGTGGAGTTATTGAAGTTGTTGGGGAAGCGAGAGATTGTCACTGTCCTAGTGGAGGGAGGTGGTAAACTTCTCGGTTCACTTTTTGACCATCACCTAGTGGATAAGGTATTGGCTTTCATTTCACCAATCATCATTGGCGGCTGTGAGGCTGTAAGTGTGGGGGGGAATGGCGTTGACAATATAGCTAAGGCTCTGCGCCTTAGTCAAGTTGACATCAAGAGTTTCGGCGATGATATATTAGTCAGTGGATACGTGGAGAAACGATTACCGCAAGAGGCGTAGGTTTTCAGGCCTATAGTATGTTCACAGGGATAGTTGAGGAGATTGGCATAGTTAAGGAAACAAGCCGAGACCGCTTAGCCTTCGAAGCCCATAAGGTGCTTGAAGGAACGAAAGTGGGCGACAGCATAGCTGCTAATGGTGTTTGCTTAACTGTTGTCTCCCTGGAAAATCGCGGCCTCAGTGTTAATGTTATGGCTGAGACGTTACGTTGCACTAATCTCGGTAGACTTCATTATAATGACCAGGTAAATTTGGAGAGGGCACTGGTACTGGGGGGACGCCTGGGTGGCCATTTAGTGTTGGGTCATGTCGATGATACGGGAGAAGTAATGGATGTAACTAGCGAAGAAACCGCGCATATTATGAGGATTTCAGCACCTGCTAAACTAATGCCTTATATGGTCGATAAAGGCTTTGTCGCTGTTGATGGTGTTAGTCTCACCATTGTAGACCTTGATGATTTTTCTTTTGTTGTGTCTCTAGTGGCTTACACTATGGAACATACTACGTTAGGAAGGAAGAGACCCGGAGACGTAGTCAATTTAGAAACAGACATCATAGCTAAATATGTAGAAAATCTTAAGGAGCGAAAAAGACAAAGTTTAAACTTCGAGTTCCTTAAGGAATATGGATTTGTAGGGGGAACAGATGCTGGCTAACGTTTCGGAGGCAATTGAAGATATAAGGGCAGGCAAGTTTATCATCATCGTTGATGACGAGTCACGCGAAAATGAAGGGGATCTGGCTATGGCTGCCGAGAAGGTTACTCCTGATGCGATAAATTTTATGGCTAAGCATGGTCGGGGATTGATTTGTCTTCCTATTACTGGCCAAAGACTTGACGAATTAGGAATACCACTGATGGTTACCAATAATACCTCACGCTACTCCACTGCCTTCACAGTTTCTATTGAGGCAAAGAATAAAGTTACCACTGGCATCTCTGCCTTTGATCGAGCCCAGACCATAAAAACGGTGCTTGATCCTAATACCAAGACGGGTGACCTGGTTCAGCCAGGGCATATATTCCCTATTCGAGCCAGAGAAGGTGGGGTGTTAGTACGTGCAGGACACACCGAAGCTATCGTTGATCTGGCTAAACTAGCTGGACTTTATCCTGCTGGAGTCATATGTGAGATTATGGATGAAGATGGCACAATGGCCCGTCTGCCTCAGCTTGAGGAAATGGCCTCTAAGTTTGCCTTAAAGATTGTAACTATCACTGATTTGATTGCCTACCGTATTCATCATGAAAAACTGGTGCAAAGAGTAACTGAAGCTAAGCTGCCCACTACGTATGGCGAATTTACAGCCGTAGCTTATAAAAGTGTTGTTGATGCTGCTGAACATGTTGCTCTAGTCAAAGGTGATATATCAAATGCTGAGCCAGTGCTGGTCCGCGTTCACAGTGAATGCCTGACTGGGGACGTCTTTGGTAGTTTGAGATGCGATTGTGGGGTCCAGATTGATATGGCTTTACAAAGTATAGCCAAAGAAGATCGAGGTGTTTTTCTTTATATGAGACAAGAGGGGAGGGGAATCGGGTTTCACAACAAACTTTGCGCCTATGCTCTTCAGGATCAAGGGATGGATACTGTGGAGGCTAATATAGCTTTAGGTTTTGCTCCTGATTTGAGAGATTATGGGGTAGGTGCCCAGATTCTGGCCGACTTAGGTTTACATAATATTCGATTGCTTACTAATAACCCCAAGAAGGTGATTGGGTTGGAAAGCTATGGAATTAAGATAGTCGAGACTGTTCCCCTAATAGCCCCGTCTACCCCTTATAACATTCGCTATTTAGAAACCAAGCAAAAGAAGTTAGGACATATTCTAGGTATACAGGAGGGTAAGTAATGGCTAAGCATTATGAAGGTATCCTGATAGGAAAAGGTCTTAAGTTTGCCGTGGTTGTTTCTCGTTTTAATGAGTTAATAACCACGAAGCTGCTTGATGGAGCAAGAGACGCTTTGTTGCGCCACGGTGCCAATGAAGATGACATCGATATTGTCTGGACTCCAGGTTGTCTAGAGATCCCGCTTATAAGCAAAAAATTGGCACAGAGTGATAAGTACGATGCCATAGTATGCCTTGGCGCGGTGATTCGTGGCGGCACCCCCCATTCTGAGTATGTTGCTTCCGAGGTGAGCAGGGGAATTGGCAGAGTGAGCCTGGATACTGGCCTACCAGTAATACAAGGCATAATCACAGCTGATACTTTGGAGCAGGCTATCCAGAGAGCAGGAGCTAAAGAGGGTAATAAAGGTTTTGCTGCTGCAGTGAATGCTATTGAAATGGCAAATCTGCTTAAGGCTATTCAGTGACTTTATAAACTTTGTCACCTCGCCTTACTCTATCAGGAACTTTTATGCCCACAAGGTCGCCGGGCTTGCCCTCGGTGATGTTAACGCGCTCGATCTGCATAGATTCTACAGCCAGTTCCATATCTGTGGTGCTGCCCTGGACATGGATTTTATCACCTATTTTCAATGCGCCGCTTAGTTCTATACCAGCTACCACGGGATTAGCAAAAAAATCCGTTACCTTGCCAATTTCCACTTCGCCCATCTCCAGGTACCTCCTTTTATGAGGATATCATACACTTTTTCCAATTAAAAATCAATATGGTGTACTCGTTCATATGGAGGATCAGTTATACCTTGACAAGTCGCTCTGTTATACTTATGATAGTAAGGCAAATAAATCTAATTGGAGGTAGTGTACCATGACTGAAGGAAAAGCAGGGCACCCATATAGTGCGGAGGAGCTACTTTCTTTCGACCGCATTAAGAGGGCTATGACAAGCAGGGTCTTGGATAGGATAGAAGAATTGTGGCAGGGAAAACAGCCCATAAGTGTTGAGCAGATGAATGAAGTGATAGCGGGTGAATGGCAGAGAGTAAAGGAGGCTGTAAGGTCGTCACCAGCAGCACGGGAAGCTTTCCGTAAGTATTTGGAACGCACCGTCGCTGAACAAATAGAAAAGTTGATGAAAGAGGATAAAGCTGAACTAGAATCATTAGGAGTTGTAGAGAAGAGTCTATAAATTGGTTTCACAGGATAGAGCTGATCCAGGCAAACAGGTCAAACAAGACCGGGATATAGGGCAGTTAATTAAGCGCCTTGATATGTTAGATGAGAGGCTGGATAATATGGACTCTATAGTAACATCGCTTATAGAAAGGGTGATGGCAAGACCTCTTGTTGTGGAAGTAACCTGCCCTAATTGTGGTCAAACTGTACAGATCAATGTCACCAGTGGTGTAAGGCTGCGAGGTAAAGAATAGCCATAGCAGGCATCGTATTTTATCAATGTTTAATCTCTAAGCCGCCCAATGATAAGTAACCTTCTATTTCTGCCATATTATCAAAGATTTGTCGTGTTCAGCTATGTTTGATACAATCGCCAAACGGGCGGTTAGCTCAGTGGTTAGAGCGCTGCGTTGACATCGCAGAGGTCACTGGTTCAAGTCCAGTACCGCCCACCATGTCACGTTTTGAGTGAGAGTGACAGAATGCTAGAGGTATCTAGATGGCCTTTTTTTGTTTGGCAGGTTTGTTCAGCCACCACACTCCAATGTTCAGGTATGAAGCAATAGTGATCCAGATAAGGTAGGGAATAAGAAGTGCTCCGGCCCAGGTTGAAACCCTGAAAGAGGCAACAGCCGTAGCCAAGATGAGAAACCACAGAATAACAATCGTTATCACCCCACCCCTTATAGACTTCATTCCGAAAAAGACAATTGAGCAAAGAGCGTTCAATGTCAGTTGGACCCAAAACAGGGTAAAGGCAACTCTTGCCGCACCGCTACCTAATCCGTTCTGCCAGATAAGAAAGACAGATACTCACATAAGAATATAGAGCGTACTCCAGACAGGCCCGAATGCACGGTTGGGTGGAGTCTTGGGCGGCTTCTTCAGTGTAGCATACCATGTTGGTATCGCCTCAAAGGTGAAGATACTGCCGATACCACCGGCGGCGAAGCTGGCAAGAATGCTGATAATAAGTTTGATGACATCATTCAAGTCCATAGTTTGGGTCTTTGTGCTGACATTCTTTATTCATGAACAATTATAGAAGATTACCATTACAACAACGCTTGGGATAATTACCTCAGTCACAACATAGAAAGGAACCGTAAGGCCTTGGCCAACTTTGAGGGATGTCGATACGGTTCACGGCCTGATTCACTTTTGCAACGCATTTGCCGACACGAGCAACTGTTGCAGCACCAAAATTAGCCCCTTCTTCTCAAAGAAAAGTTCGGGAACTGTCCCCCAAGACCCAGTTTAGGTAATAAGATTACCCGACTTTACGTCAGATTGTTGCATCACCTCCTTTCTTTTGCTCTAGAAGTAACACTCAAGGAACTACTGAAGGCTAAGGTAGCTCAAAGATTCGCAGGCCATTCATTCCTCTCGCCCAACCGTTATCCTGCCAACTCCTCCCGCGTCTTGCGATACTCCAGGTCTATCCGCTCAGCCTTGCCTGTCAGATCCTCCCATTCGGTCGTCAACCTCGCCACCTTTTCTCTCAGCGTCATATATTCACGATTCACAGCAACTACGTTCCGGGAATCCTCGTAATGGGCGGGGTCAGCCATCATAGCTTCGATTTCTTCAATTCGCTTTCTGCTCGCTGCCACCTCCTGCTCTATTTCTGTGATACGTTCCCTTACCGGTGATATGGCGCGGTAGTATTCATTGCGCAGCCGGCCTTCGAGTGCTTTGCGCCGGCGCTTTCTCACGGCCGTTAGTGGCTGACGTCGCTGCCCTATACCAAGTTGGGTTTCCATCATTTCTGCTTGACCGTCCGGTAACTTGCTCTGCCATAGATAATCGTCGTAACTACCGGAGAGAACCGTTACCTGGCCGTCCCGCACCTGGATGATCTTATTGGCGATCTCCCGGATGAGGGCACGGTCGTGAGTGATGAAACACAAGGTCCCTTTATAAGCATCCAGGGCATCGGTCAAAATCTCGCGGGACGCAATGTCCAGGTGGTTGGTTGGTTCATCCATGAGAAGGAGATTGGCTGGCCTTACGAGCATCCTGGCAATGGCGACGCGGGTCTTTTCCCCACCCGAGAGCACCGATATCCTCTTCGTCACATCGTCACCGCTGAAGAGGAATGCCCCGGCCAGCCCACGCAGGCGCTGTTCC
>JAUWFX010000097.1 GCA_030606765.1 Dehalococcoidia bacterium | reverse complement strand
CTCCTTGGCAACCCTCTGTATCACCCATTGTAGCGTGTGTGTAGCCCAGGGCATAAAGGCCATGCTGACTTGACGTCATCCTTTCCTTCCTCCTTGCTGTACAAGGCAGTCTCCTATGAGAATTTAACATAGGACAAGGGTTGCGCTCGTTGCGGGACTTAACCCAACACCTCACGGCACGAGCTGACGACAGCCATGCAGCACCTGTGACAGCTCCTGACTGGATACAGGTCGTCGTCCTTTCGGATTCCTACTTCTGCCATGTCAAGCCCTGGTAAGGTTCTTCGTGTAGCATCGAATTAAACCACACGCTCCGCTGCTTGTGCGGTCCCCCGTCAATTCCTTTGAGTTTTAGCCTTGCGGCCGTACTCCCCAGGCGGGACACTTAAGGCGTTAGCTTCGACACAGAAAGGGTCGATACCTCCCATGTCTAGTGTCCACCGTTTAGGGCGTGGACTACGCGGGTATCTAATCCGCTTCGCTCCCCACGCTTTCGAGCCTCAGCGTCAGAAATAACCTGGAAAATCGCCTTCGCCACTGGTGTTCTCCCCAATATCTACGCATTTCACCGCTACACTGGGGATTCCATTTCCCTCTGCTATTCTCAAGTCCCTCAGTATCAAATGACCCCTTCTGATTGAATCAGAAGATTTCACATCTGACTTAAGGAACCGCCTACGCTCCCTTTACGCCCAGTAAATCCGAATAACGTTCGCCTCCTACGTATTACCGCGGCTGCTGGCACGTAGTTAGCCGAGGCTTATTCCTCGGGTACCGTCAGAATTCTTCCCCAAGAAAAGAGGTTTACAACCCGAAGGCCTTCTTCCCTCACGCGGTGTCGCTGGGTCAAGCTTTCGCTCATTGCCCAAGATTCCTTGCTGCTGCCTCCCGTAGGAGTTGGGGCCGTGTCTCAGTCCCCATCTGGCTGACCATCCTCTCAGACCAGCTACTGATCATCGCCTTGGTAGGCCATTACCCTACCAACTAGCTAATCAGACGCAAGTCCCTCTCGGAGCACCCTAAGGCTTTAATAACAAAGCATTTGCTTCGTTACCACATGGGACATTAGCTTGCCTTTCGGCAAGTTATTTCCCACTCCAAGGCAGGTTACTTACGCGTTACTCAGCCATTCGCCACTAGGTTACAATCCGAAGACCGTAACCCCGTTCGACTTGCATGCATAAGGCGCACCGCCAACGTTTATTCTGAGCCAGGATCAAGCTCTCCAATCAAAACCTTCCTTCCACTATTCAATTGTTAAAGTACCAACACCAATATTCTACAGGAATCCTTCCTCCTCTGTCAACTTTTTTCTTGGCCCAAAAGTAAAATAATACCTTAATCCCCAGTGTTAAAGCAAGTTTGACATCAGGGAAATTTTCCATTACACTTTACCATAAATTCTTTATACGGCCCCGTGGTGTAGCGGTTTAACATGCCACCCTGTCACGGTGGAGATCAGGGGTTCAAATCCCCTCGGGGTCGCTTCTTTAATACATGGTTTGACAGCCCTTCACGAAGTTAGCCTTATCACTTTGCTTTTTGAGCACCGGCTTATAGCTACAACTTCAGAAAGGCAAGCGGCGTTGATTAAAGACTGGGTAACAATTCGCTATTTCGTTCAATACCCCACGGAGGCTGGGGTAACAAAATGAGTTGATGTAATCGTTTCTTGATATGCTTAATTAGCCAGAAATAGAATATGTAGTATAAGAAAACGGGTTTCGGGGAAGAGCTACGGGAGCAATAGGGTGCTAATCCTTACGAACGGAAGACTAATTGATGGCACTGGCCTTGACCCTACTGATATGATGGGCATCATCATTGAAAGCAATCGTATTAGAAGTGTCGAGCCATCTACTATTTATCCTGATAAAACGAATATAGTTGATCTGAGAGGTCTTACCGTTATGCCGGGACTTATCGATTGTCATCTTCATCTCGGTGGACTTACTGTAGACCAACCAGGAAAATCGACTGGTAAAGTCTCATTTAAAGACATGGCCTCATTCTTTTTTGATTATTTACGCAACTATAAACACCGAAGGCGTTTAGCTATTGAAAACGGAGTAATTACGATAAGAAGTGCCGGCGACCATTACCCCCACATCATCAAGCTTCGTGATAAGATTGTCGCTGGTAAGCTTTCAGGACCACGAATATTTGCCCCAGGACCAACCATTACCGCACCTGGAGGACATCCTGCCGGAACTATATATAAAGGTAACCGTTATATTATTGAGAACGCTACAAGACAGATTGCTGATATTGATAGCGCCAGAGACGAAGTGAGAGAACTGGCTGAAGGTGGAGTTGATTGTATTAAGGCTATTTACTCCGATATCAACCCTATGGATATAACTCATAAAGTACCTAGGTTATCCATTGATGTACTGGAAGCTCTAGCAGATGAGGCACACAGACATAATTTAAGATTAATGGTTCATACGGGAAGCCCAAGGGAAACTTTGGATGCAGTAAAGGCTGGGGCTGATAGTATTGAACATGGAATATTACCAGGGGCGGACTCCTTCGAATTCAATGATGATTTGATCAAGATGATGCTGGATAAAGGAACCTACTTTATTCCGACGCTGGCTATAGCCTGGGCTTATAAGGACGCATATCCTGATGTATTTTCGGGTTTAAAACAGACTTTTAAAAAGTTGTATGATGCGGGGGTTAACATAGCCGCCGGTACAGATTCCGGAACACCGGGAGTGGTTATTGGAAAAGGCCTTCACAAAGAACTGGAACTCATGGTAGAGGCGGGGTTGAGTCCCATAGAAGCGATAGTCGCTGGAACAAGAAGCGCCGCTGATAATTTGGGCAAAGGAAATGATCTCGGGACAATCGAGCCCGGGAAGATAGCGGATATTATTGCTGTTTCCGGTGACCCTATGAGGGATATTAAAGCTACGAGAGAAATCAAGCTGGTTATTAAAGATGGAAAGATCTTGGTCAATGGAATAAATACCTGATGCTGTATCGTTTTTCTACTTAAGGAGAAGATACGAGATGTTAGAAGTGTTTTTCTTTATCCTCGGATTAGTGAACAGCATCTTCCTGATCTTCATCTTTCTGATTAGAAAGAGCAGATTAATAATTCTACCAAAAAATCGGATGGTTATATTTACTCTTGGCTATTCCTGCAGCTTATGGGATTTTCCTAGTACAACAGGAACATAGAACAGTACGATACAGCATTTTCCTCGGGATATTCCTAGCCTTCTTACTCTTAGAATGGCTATATGACTACGTTTTCAAAATCAATTTTCGTGAGAATTGGAAGAAAAACTGGAAGTGGGTAGTACCCTACTTAGCTCTCTATTACGCGATGAACTATGGATTTGTGGTTATGCCGTGGAAAACTTCTTTGGCGTGGGGACTCATCATGCTCGGCCTTTTTATTGTCCAAATTATGGTAAACTTAAGAAGTCACCCCAAAATGAATGGATGAAGCATTACTTGGAGTATGATCTAGATTTTGAGCCCTATTCAAAAAATCAAGGGGATACAAATAGAGAGGTCACATTTCGCCCGATTGTATAAGCGTGCAGCAATAATCAAGAATGTTGGATCATAACATACGCCGTTGTGGCTTAGCTGCACATCCCGGCTCAAAGTTCAGTCGACTATGACGATATGGAAATTCTTGTGGCTATTGATTAGTCTACCGTATGAGTAGTATAATTTGCAGTTAAGCTACAGACTGTGTATTCGAGAAATAACGCCACTAATCATTAAATTAACAAAATTCCAATCCGCGCATGGCTATTGCGAAAATACTACTTGTTTTGCTTATTTCAAAGATTGTATTACTATTACTCTAAAACCGTGAGATTGGGAGCGAGCCAAAAGGTGAGTATAAAAAGAGATGGTTTGGAAGAAGCCGTAGAATCAGTGAAGGCTAAGAAATCTGAGGAACGGATGGTCCGCACCATCTGTTCATTATGCGGCCCAATGCCGGGATGTGGACTAAACTGCTATGTTAAAGACGGCAGATTGATAAGAGTTGAGGGCATGAAGGAGGCTCCTACGAACAGAGGAACATTGTGCCCCAAGGCATTCGCCTCCGTGCAGTGGGTTTATTCGCCGCAACGTCTCAGGTACCCTTTGAAGCGTGTTGGCAAGAAAGGTGAAGGTAAGTTCAAGAGGATCACCTGCGATGAAGCTCTTGATACTATTGCCAGCAGGCTCAGCGAACTCAAGGAAAAGCACGGGCCGGAATCTCTGGCTATTCTCGCGCCGGCGCGACGCAGCTATAGTGATTATTTACAGCGATTTCTAATTGCCCACGGAAGCCCAAATTATGGCCACAGTGGTCTCTGTTTTATACAGGCAGCTTTCGGGTTTGCCTATACTCTGGGATGGCCTTGGCTCAATAGGGTCGGTGCGGATTATGAGCATGCTAACCTGATTGTGATATGGGGTGCTAACCCCGTCTATTCTGCAGGACCTCTGGGCAACCTGAGAAGAATTTTAGATGCCAAGGAGAGGGGTGCCAGGCTCATGGTGATTAAGCCTGAGATGCAGCCGGATGCGGCCAAGGCAGACATCTGGGTTCCTATCAGGCCCGGCACCGATGGTGCCTTGGCGCTGGCAATGCTGAATGTCATAGTCAATGAGAACCTCTACGATGCAGACTTCGTCTCCAAGTGGTGCTACGGTTTCGATAAGCTTGTACCACATATACAAAAATACACCCCGAAGTGGGCTGAGGCGATAACGGGAATACCGGCTGACCAGATAAGAGAAATCGCCAGGTTATATGGGACGATAAAGCCCGCATGTATCTTGACCGGGAACGCATTCGACCAGACGGCAGACTCCAATAACGCCGTACGGGCTGTGGCAATATTGATAGCCATAACAGGCAACCTCGACAGACCCGGCGGTAATATTATACCTACCGGGAGTACCATGCCCATGGTTAAATCCGTACATCTCAGGGAGAGATATACGCAAGATTTTGTAGACAGGCTGGTAGGCCCGGAAATAGCCAGTTGTTTTCAGCCTTTCATGGAGGGCACGACTTCCGCTTATTACCGCTGTCTTGATAGCGTTCTCACCCGGGAGCCATACCCTATCAGGGCGATAATCGCTCCCGGGACCCAGCCCACGGTAATTACTCGTGGCAGCAAGAGGGTGGTCGAAGCGCTTGAGAAACTGGAATTCTTCGTGGTTATCGATGTGATGCAGAACTCGTCAATGCCCTGGGCTGATATCGTTGTCCCCGTAGCCACTATGTATGAATGCGATCATCCTTTTGAAGTAATGGATAACTGGATAATGGCGCGAAACAAGGTTATTGAGCCGCTGGGAGACTACAAGTCGGACTATGAGTTCTGGCTTGACCTGGGCGTCAAGATGGGCTATGGGGAGGACTTTTGGGATGGAAGTATTGAGAAGTGCATGAACTACCAGCTGGAGAATTTTGGCATGACCATAGAACAGCTAAGAGCACATCCTACAGGTATTATTTATGAACCAAAACCGATGGTTTACGAAAAGTATGAGAAAATATTTGCCACTCCCAGTACCCGGCTTTCGAGGGCTCCTTATCTCCCTCAGGGCAAAGTGGCAATCTATAATACTACGTTCGAAGAGAATGGGTTCAATCCACTGCCAGAATGGGTAGAGCCGCCCGAGAGTCCAACGGCTACACCGGAGCTCTTAGCGAAGTACCCTCTCGTCTTTTTTGACGCACATACTTCGGACGTATATAACCATGCGTGGTTGCATAATCTGCCTTATCTACGCGAGATTCAACCTGACCCATGGGTACACATTCACCCTGAGACAGCTAAGGCACGAGGGATAGAGAACGGTGACTGGGTAATTGTCGAATCACCACATGGCTGGATAAAGGTAAAGGCTCTGTATTTCCAGGGGATACGTCCAGACGTGGTTATGGGCCTCCACGGATGGTGGCAGGGCTGCGATGAGCTGGGATTGCCAGGTTATCCGATACTGGATGGAGGCGCAAACGTAAACGTGCTGTACAGTACTGACCCAGACAAAGCCTTTGACCCAATGGTAACCGCTATGCCCAAGCAGACCCTGGTCGAGGTACGAAAAGCATAGAGTTGCGGACCGGTAGCTAAGAACTACCGATCATAGTAAACGAAGAGGCGATATACGTAATGGCAAAGCAATACGGCTTTTACTTTGATGCAGATAGGTGTGTCCAATGCCGCACCTGTGAAGTGGCATGCAAGAGCGTGCGTAATATAGAACCGGGAATAAACTGGATGCGAGTCGTTGATATTTGGGGTGGCGTCTATCCAAATGTCACCAGAGATTTTTTCGCCCTGGCCTGTATGCACTGTGGTAAGCCGACCTGCATTGAAGTGTGTCCCACCGGAGCTATAAGCAAACGGAGTGAGGATGGTATCGTCGTCGTTGACAGGGACAAATGCAACGGTTGCCAGGACTGCTTCTCGGCATGTCCTTATGGCGTGCCCCAATTTGGTGACGACGGCATCATGCAGATGTGTGATTTCTGTACCGGGATGAACATAGAGCCTGCCTGTGCGGTATGGTGCCCTACTGAAGCTCTTAATTTTGGTACCCTTGATGAGCTGTTGGAAATGGCAAAGGGGAAGGCGGCCAAGAGAATGGGCGGTCCTACTGAACCATCTATCATTATTGTAGGTGAATTACAGCTTGCTAGTTTGGTTATCTGATCATACCTTCTGACCAATTATGTGTCAGGTCACAATTCGCTATATTGTTGTGTCACGCGACAATCAATAATCCAACCAATGTAAAGGCAGCGATAGGTGGCAGAGCCGGCATCGGCTTCCCCTTTAAGAATATCGCTTGAATCGCATAGACGCTAACCAATCCCAGTAATCCCAGTACCGCAATAATGGCCGCTGGCTTTAGGCCCTGGGCAAAATAAACGGAGGCTGTAAGCAGACAAGGGAAGGCAATGTCGCCACCGCCCAGTATGGAGTATTCCCTACCGGCGGGATTCACTTCTATCATTTTCTCTCCGTGCTTTTTCAAGTTTGAGTTCCACTCAGAATAGTTTTTGGGAATGATTAGTGCCGGCAAGGCATTTATTTGCGATAGCCTGTCCGCCATCCAGAGCATAAATTTGAAAC
>JAUWFX010000116.1 GCA_030606765.1 Dehalococcoidia bacterium | reverse complement strand
TAGCCTGTCTGCCATCCAGAGCATAAATCTGAAACGAACCGCCAGGAAGTCATAGATGGCGAGTGCCAAAATAATAGCCATCGCGGTCCACGGCGTAATAAAGCGACCGAAAACTGCTCCTAAACTACTAACCGCCAGAATCAACACCAGGTTATGTAACCAGACAAGTGGTATCAAGAACCAGAATGTTCCAAAAGCGACAGCGATGGCGACAGCTAGTGGAAGGGGCACGTAGAAGACAGTTGCGATGAATGCGCCCCAACTAAACAGAAGGGCAAACAAGAGTCTAAGAAGAACCTTTAAAGCTTTAAGTGGAATCTTGGAGAGCGTGAGTCCAAGCACGGCCGCTGCCGCAACAATATAGATGAACATCGGTCCTCACGCTGACTGGGCTAGTACCTCGATAACCTCTCCATCGGGTAAGGTCACCTCCCCAGGCCACCAGGATATTGGTGCGGGTGGCTGGGTCGGTATATCTATATTGTTTTCTTCCAGGAATGGGTCTATACGGGGAGCAACAAGAAGGATGAGGATTTGAGCCACGACAAAAAGAATAAGGCCCAAATAGACCGTATTCAGTTTTACCGGCCTCTTTGTGCTCATATAAGGGGTATTTTACATCGAAGAATACCCAATGTCGAAGTATCACTGTGACGCCGCCCGCTATCAGTACAATCCCGAGTATCGTGCAATCTTCTTTGGAAGATCAGGACTTCAAACAGAGATTGCACCCCCCTTCTCTGTTACAGTATCGTACCGGGTAACTCTCCTCTTGCGCAAAATCACCCTGGCTGCTATCAAAGCTGATAAGCCCGAAATTAGAAGAGCCTTTCTGCCGTCGGGCATGGGACCCCAAAAGGCCCGCCAGAAGGAATCCATTACCTTGCTCAGACCAATGTCAGGAATCTGGAACTGCCTTTCGCCCGTTTCAGGGTCTTGTTGGTAAAACTTTACTTGATCATTCTCAATTGAGGTCTCCTGTTTACCCTCGTAATTCACCCACACGTGTATGGGAGATAAATTAACTTGATAGGGAATATTTTTCGCTTCCAAAACGGAGGCTAAGACCAGAGCCCGGGACTTGCAATCCCCCACTCCTCGCTCCAGCACCTCCTCAACGGTAGGACAATACCAGGGCACGTTATAAACCTCCCAATCGTGGCGATAGGGTATTCCAGCCAGGACCGCTTTCTCTACAGCTACAGGGTCAGAAGGAAAGTCATTCAGCATAAATTCAACAGTGCCAGGGTCAGCATCGAAGTTAAGAATCCTTTGGATACTGATGATTAAGTTTAGAGGATTGGGATATAACACAAGAAGAATCCACAGTATAAATATCAGGGGAAAATATCTCCGAAAAACTCTTCTAAAAACATTCTCGGAACCTTCAAGACCGTCCGTCATAGCTGTAGTCTCATTCGAACTATTGGTAATGTTTTTTTCTACTTACATAAAACAGGAAACTCTTACTCGGATTCGGGAGAATCAAGGCAAATGTGATATTGAGCCACCTGAATACCTGCTCCTTACTTCCTCCCGTGTTTCTCAATCTCTATCTGGCGCAGAGTCCTTTCGTCGAGGCCGAAGTGGTGGGCTATTTCGTGGCGCACTACTTCCTCTATTGTTGCTTCAATTTTATCGCCAAAGCGGCAGTGCGCCTCTATAGGCTTTTGAAAGATGCTTATCTTATCAGGCAAAACCAATCCGTACCCCCGGCCTCGCCTAGTTTGGGGCACACCCTGGTAAAGACCAAGCAATTGAGTGGGATGACTGTGTTTAACCTGTCTCAGTTGCCCTGGTGTGGGCCAATTTTCTACCACAATATCAACGTTTTCCAGTTTGCGCTGAAACTCTGGTGGCAAATTATCGATCGCCCTCGCGACGAGAGCCTCAAATTTCTCCCTCTGCATATCTAGAAATCACACATATCGCTCATGAGTGCACAAATACCTAGTATCATTTTACCACCCGAGCCGGCTAACGACAAGCAAATAACGAGCAACGGTACCATTGAGACCTGGCCCTGCATATCAATCGAGCTGGGCGTAGCACAACAACTACTTGTTGCTCGCGAGCCATGAGATAAGTAAGGTGCGCCATCCTATTCCAGACCGCTGTCAAGGCGAGGTTTCGGTGTCAGATCTTTCGCGTCGCAATAATCTGACCAAATGCTGGGATGCGATAATGTGAAGCAGACGATACGAATTGCAGGTTCGTCTCTGTGGTTACTCTGGTGATCCGCGTACGATTATGCCGTGTCACGGATGATGCGAAGGAGGCCGCGTCTATGCCTCATTATTGATTGATCTCGACAACAGTCGCACTCTTGTCACTTGTGATCCTTCACTACAACATAGGTACATCTTCAGTCGTAATCCACTTCGATATGGTGCGCAGTGCCCTCGTTCTTGTTTGTCCCTAACTTCGGAAGGAATACTATGCTTTTACGTTACCTTTCGCCTGCTTTTTCGGCCCGAGGGTTCTTACCATCATGACTTCCTTGCAAAAATTCTTCGTAAAATCTATTATAGGGCCCCAAGGGTATTGACGAAAAATCTCTTTGCATTCATAATAGATAATACATCGTATTACGATACAAAGGACTACAAGGTATAGTTTAGGTTTTATGCTTTCCTATTCAATACTACCGTGTCACAGGGGGGTGATAAAATCGAGGACTGGCGGTTTTTGATTTGAAGGTGGACGAGGGATGAGAATTAGGGTAGGCTATTAAATTAAATCTAAAAAGGAGAGATGTTAAATTGCAGTGCCTTGGCATCAGAGGGGCTATCACGGTTTCAGCAAATAATAAAGAAAGCATCCTGGCTGCAACTGGGAAGCTGCTTGTGGAAATGGCACAGGCTAACAAAATTGAAATTAAGGACATAGCGGCTATTTTTTTCACCACCACGCCAGACCTAAATGCTGAGTTTCCCGCTTCAGCAACACGAGAGCTAGGATGGCCATCCAACTTGGCTTTGCTCTGTGGACATGAAATGAACGTCCCCAACGATCTACCCCGCTGCCTGAGAATTCTGATGCTTGTAAACACTGAAAAAGGACCTGAGGAAATCACACACGTTTACTTAGGAGAGGCGAAAAAGTTGAAGAACAAACCGTCACTATCAATTGGAGGCAACACATGATTGTAGTCATGAAAACCGGCTCCAGCCAAGATGAAATCAGGCGGGTCGTGAACAGAATCGAAGTCGGTGGTCTAATAGCACACATATCACAGGGTATTGAACATACCGTTATCGGTGTACTGGGGCAAGCTTTCCCTGAACTTCGCGACACCCTGGAATTGCTCCCAGGCGTGGAACAGGTCATACCTGTGACCAAACCTTACAAACTTGCCAGTCGGGAATTCCATCCCCAAGACACCATAGTCGAACTAAATGGCGTGACTATCGGTGGCAATGAAATAGTCGTTATGGCCGGACCCTGCGCTGTAGAAAGCGAGGAACAACTTTTGTCCACTGCTCAAGCGGTAAAAGCAGCCGGGGCCACTATATTGCGCGGTGGTGCCTTTAAACCACGCACCTCGCCTTATCAATTTCGTGGACTGGGCGAAAGCGGGCTCAAAATACTGGCACAGGCAGGCAAGGAAACTCAAATGCCCATAATCACCGAGGTTATGTCGCCAGACCATGTCGACTTAGTAGCCAAATACGCTGATATACTCCAGATTGGAGCGAGAAACATGCAGAACTTTGTTTTGCTCGACGAGGTGGGGAAAACAAAGAAACCGGTGTTGCTCAAACGTGGTTTGTCGTCCAACATACAAGAGTGGTTATTGGCCGCTGAATATATCTTAGTTCAGGGGAATGAGCAGGTTATTCTTTGCGAACGCGGTATCAGAACCTTTGAAACCTATACCCGTAATACCATGGATGTTAGTGCTATACCAATTATCGAGAAAGTCAGTCATTTACCCATTATCGCTGACCCCAGTCACGCCACCGGTAAATGGTATCTAGTACTCCCGCTGGCATTAGCAGCAGTAGCTGCCGGGGCAGACGGACTTCTCATAGAAGTCCATCCTAATCCTGACCTAGCGCTTGCCGATGGTCCTCAATCGCTCACCTTTGATAACTTTCGCCTTTTAATGGCCCAATTACTGCCCATAGCCGAAGCTAGGAATAGAAAGCTAGCTACTCCAAGCGCGAAGACCAAGCCCTGAGACCATGGAAATCGAGCAAGAACTAGCCAGTATAACTCCTCAAGGGGAAACACTCCTTACCATAGGTGTGTTTGATGGTGTCCACGCCGGACATCGCTACCTGCTGAAAAAATTGCAACAGCGAGCAGCGGAGAAAAACTTACTTAGCGGAGTAGTTACCTTTAGCCCTCATCCCCAATCGGTATTACATCAGCATAATCAGCTACCCTGGCTTAGCAGCCTGGAGGATAGGGTCAGGGCTTTTCGAGAATTGGGCATAAACATAGTCGCAGTGCTCACTTTCACTCCCAAGGTAGCCCAGCTAAGTGCCCAGGAGTGTATATCATTGGTTAAGAAACATCTCAGGATGCGCGGTATCATGGTGGGGCCCGACTTCGCTTTGGGGCGAGGCCGGGAAGGCAATATCAACCTGCTCCGCGCCCTGGGAAGTGAAATGGAATTCAGCGTGGAAGTTATCCCTCCCTATACAATCAATGGCGAAGTAGTGAGCAGCACTCTCATCCGCCAGGCATTAGTTCAAGGCGATATGAGAAAGGTAGAAAGGCTAATGGGGCGCTATTTCTACCTGGGAGGCAAAGTCATCACTTCCGACAAACGTGGTCGAGTTCTGGGATTTCCCACCGCTAACTTGGATATAAAGCCACAACAAGCGTTACCAGGCAATGGCATCTACGCTACTATCGCTCAGGTAGATGGTAAGCAGTTCCCTTCAGCAACTAATATTGGCATCCGCCCCACCTTTGGGGAAGGGGAAAAAATAGTGGAAACTCACCTGTTAAACTATAAAGGTGATTTGTATGGCAAAGACATGAGGTTAGAATTTGTGCAAAAATTAAGGGATGAGCAACGCTTTCCCTCTTCTGAAGAGCTAAAGGTACAAATCGAAAAAGATGTTCGAGAGGTAGAAGCAATTTTAGCTAAAGATTTAAAATGACTGACACAAGTTTTGCCACCCTATTAAAACGAGGAGTGGCTGAAATTATAACAGAGGCGGAGCTACTAAGGCTGCTGGACTCGGGGAGAATTCTGACCCTGAAGCAAGGCTTCGACCCCAGTGCTCCTGACATTCACATGGGACATGTGGTTGGCCTGAGAAAGCTGCGTCAATTCCAGGAGCTAGGACATAAAGTCATTCTTATAGTCGGCGACTGGACGGCCCGAATTGGCGACCCCAGCGGTCAGTCAGCTACTCGCCCTATGCTTTCCCCCAATGAAATAGAGAGCAATGCTCAAACTTACATGGAACAATTCTTCAAGGTGGTAGATAAGGATAAAACAGAGTTGAGATGGCAAAGCGAATGGTTTTCCCGATTCACTTTGGATGAAGTAATTAAACTTACCAGCAAATTCACCATAGCTCAACTTCTAGCTAGAGAGGATTTTAACAAGAGGTATGGTTCTGGCAACCCTATATCTCTAACTGAGATGCTTTACCCTTTGCTTCAGGGCTATGATTCAGTAGCTATCCAAGCCGATGTTGAATTTGGTGGCACTGACCAGAAATTCAATTGCCTTGTAGGCAGAGAGCTACAGCAAAGCACGGGGCAGCCTCCCCAGCAAGTTTTTCTTGTTCCCCTCTTGATTGGTACTGATGGCCATCAGAAGATGAGCAAGAGCTTAAATAATCACATAGGCGTTGCTGAGCCTCCCCGGGAAATATACGGCAAGGTGATGTCCATCCCCGACCCTCTTATCAT
>JAUWFX010000098.1 GCA_030606765.1 Dehalococcoidia bacterium | reverse complement strand
GAGATCGGCAATATGTTTGCTGCTGGCGATGGCGCCGGTGTCAGCCGAGGCTTAGTCCAAGCTTCAGCCTCAGGTATAGTGGCAGCTAGAGAGATATTAAAACGGTTAGTAAGAAAGTCTTCTCCAGCAACGTGAAGTATCCCACTTTTTTTGGCATCGATTTAACCTCAACAGAAGCCAAACCTAGTGCTTGTTTGGGATTGGATGATAAATCACAACTTGTTTACCTCGGCTTCTTAACAGAGAATGGAGATATCGTCGCTCTGCTAAATTTCTATTCACCTCAAGTAATAGCCATTGATGCCCCCCTGAGTTTGCCATCGGGGTTATGTTGTCTTGAGGAAAGTTGTCCTTGCAAGCCAAAATTCCCAAGAAAGAATAGACAATGTGACCAGGAATTGAGGCAACAAGGAATTCCTTGTTACCCCACTAGCAAGAAGACCTTTATCAAGGACTTGATCTACCGTGGTATCGAGCTCAAAACTAGCATCGACTGCGAGGTGAAACAAGCTGGTCAAGTCATTGAGGTCTATCCCTTTGCCAGCAAAGTCCGCCTCTTTGGCAAAACCATACCCCGGAAAACTACCAAACAAGGGATGAGCTTCCTTAAGGACAAGCTAGGAGACATTCTACCTGGTCTTAAGCCACATTTAGACACGTTAGACCACGACCTGTGCGATGCCGCAGTGGCAGCTTACACTGCTTTGCTCCACCACCAAAATAGGGTGGATGCTCTAGGCAATAATGAAGAGGGGTTAATTTTCATCCCAAGTTGACGTTCACCTTCTATCTTGCTAAACTACAACAGTACGGCAGGAGGTGAAATGGAATTAACTTTAAGCGTTATCAAAGCAGACATCGGCGGCTATGTCGGACATTCTTCCAGCCACCCCGATGTAATACAAAAGGCAAAGGAAAAACTGGCACATGCCCAAGACCAGGGTCTGCTCATAGATCACCACGTTACAGTTTGTGGCGACGACCTCCAGTTGATAATGACCCATCAGCACGGTGAAGACAGTGAACAAATCCACAAGTTAGCCTGGGATACGTTTGTGGAATGCACCAATGTAGCTAAGAGATTGAAGCTACATGGTGCCGGGCAAGACCTTCTAGTTGATGCTTTCTCCGGCAATATCAAGGGGATGGGACCTGGTACGGCCGAGATGCAATTTTCCGAACGCGAGGCTGAAACCATAATCATATTTATGGCAGATAAGACGGCATCTGGCGCCTGGAATCTGCCGCTATATAAAATATTTGCTGACCCCTTTAACACCATCGGGCTGGTTATTGCCTCTAACATGCACTCTGGCTTCACCTTTGAAGTCCACGACGTCAAAGAGCACAAAAAAATCAGTTTTAACGCTCCTGAGGAGATTTACGACATGCTGGTTTTTCTCGGCGCACCAGGCCGCTATGCCGTTAAAGCGGTGTACCATAAGGAGAGCGGTGAAATCGCTGCTGTCTCCTCTACTCAAAGATTATCTCTCATGGCCGGCAGATACATAGGCAAGGATGACCCTGTCTGTATCGTTCGCTCCCAGGGAAAATTTCCCGCCGTGGGTGAAATACTGGAACCCTTTGCTTCTGTTAACATAGTAGAAGGCTGGATGAGAGGCTCGCACCATGGCCCCTTAATGCCGGTAGCTGTCAGGGAAAGCAATCCCTGCCGTTTCGATGGTCCACCAAGAGTAATAGCCGCTGGTTTTCAACTTGCTAATGGCAAGCTTGTCGGGCCTCGTGACCTCTTCGATGACCCTGCTTTCGATGAGGTTCGTCATCAAGCAAACATTGTGGCGGATTTCCTGCGCCGAATGGGGCCATTTGAACCACATCGCCTGCCGCTCGAGGAAATGGAATACACCACCATGCCCGAAGTGGCAAAGAAGCTGGCACCACGATTTCAAGACATCTAACGACAGAATGCCGAAGCTTCTATTAGCTACCTCCAACCCAGGGAAAATCAGGGAGTATCACTTTCTCCTGGATGGTCTTGGTTATCAAATAACCACGCTGGCCGAAGAAGGAATATCAAAAGTCGTCACCGAGTCGGGGAAAAACTACGAACAAAATGCTCGGCTAAAAGCCATTACTTATGCCAAATTAAGCCAGCTCACCGCTCTTGCCGATGACTCGGGACTGGAGGTGGATTCCCTTAACGGGGAGCCGGGTGTTAAGTCAGCTCGCTTTGCTGGTGAAGCTGCTACTGATGCAGAGAAAGTTAGCCTTCTATCAGCTAAACTTAACGGCGTTCCCTGGGAGCAACGAACAGCCTGTTTTAAGTGCGTCATTGCTATAGCTAGTCCAGGAGGTCGTACAGAGGTATGCTATGGCGAGTGTCATGGCATGATTGCCTTCGAGGTTAAGGGAGAAAATGGTTTTGGCTATGACCCTATTTTTTTTCTTCCTGAGATAGGTAAGACCATGGCCGGACTTCCATTGGAGATGAAAAATCAAATCAGCCACCGTGCCCGAGCAAGTCAGAAAGCACGTCAGGTGCTAAAGCAACTCCACATCTAACTTGTGTGTCAAATCCTTTGATGAACTTCCTCTCCGAGTTGGAATTGGGAATAATACGCATAAGCAGCGAGACTTTTTACAGTATTTATGGAATATTTAAGGAAAACTATTGACATTCGAGTAATGATGGCTTATTCTTTTATAAAAAGGGAGGTGAACAGATGCAAGCATACTGCATGAAATGCCGCGCCAAAAGGGAAATGAAGGATACCAAAAGCATAATCATGAAGAACCGCAGGCCGGCCACCCAAGGCGTATGTCCCGTATGCGGGACCAAGATGTTCAGAATAGGGAAGGGTTAAAGCTAATATCGTAGGTGGCAGAATCAATGAAAGGCTGGGTATCTATACACAAAAGATACCCAGCCTTTCATTACCGACCATATCTAGGGTTGTGGTTATGCCCGCTCACAGCAAAAACCGTTTCTGAATTGCTTATGGGAATTTAATTTAGTTACCCTTGAAAAACTTCGTTTTCATGGGGTGCTGGTTATCCCCAAAGTTATTAAGAGCACTACGACACCAGCCACAATTACTCCTAACCCAACGGCGGGAAATGCCTTCCTCCAATCCATGCCCAGTAGCCAGGCCAAAATAGTCCCCGTATATGCCCCGGTGACAGGCAAAGGTATAGCCACAAACAAAATCAATCCCCAGAAGCCGTATTTCTCTACTTTCGGCTCACCTCGTTTTCTTAAATTATCCAGATACTTGTTGAACAACGGAATTCGGAACAGCAGCTTATCGTAAAAAAGACGCAAGGCAAAAAAGACGGGAAAGAATATCAAGGTGTTAGCGATAATCGCCACAAAGAAGGTAAACA
Organism: Dehalococcoidia bacterium; assembly: GCA_030606765.1. Next base: position 3,715 of record JAUWFX010000098.1, on the reverse strand, counting down.
AGGGGTCCAGCCCCAAAGATATGCCTAATGGAATGCCACCCCTTAATTCACTAATGGGCGCAATAGTGGCTAGCAGAGTCAGAGCTATTTCCCTTGTCATTATATGCTTCCAAAACAGCGTTGCTTATGACCGGGAAGCATAGTTTAACATATGTTATTACATCGTGTGGTTGTTGCCAATCACTTAATTCCGTGCTATCTTCTACTTAACTTAGCTTAAGACAGGAAATGCACACAAGGAGACTATTTGGGACCAGTGGCATCCGGGGCGTAGTCAACCAGGATTTATCGCCTGATTTCTGTCGCCAGATTGCCTTGGCCATAGGCACTACCCTGCCTCCAGCTTCCACAGTTTGTATCGCTACCGACACCAGAATAAGCAGGGATATGATTAAGGAGGCGGTTACTGCAGGCTTGCTTTCCTGTGGCATAAACGTAGTTGACTTGGGTATTTTGCCTACCCCAGCGCTGGCATTGCTAACCCAGGAATCGGGCTTTGCCGCTGGAATTATGGTTACAGCTTCCCACAATCCACCCGAGTTCAATGGAATCAAGCTCTTCACCGAGAATTCGCTGGGATATAGCCGGGCTCAAGAAGCGGAGATAGAGAAAATCTATTTTGAACAGAAATTCCGTCAGGGAAAGGGAGGAAGTTTAGAGCAAGCACAGGATATGAAACAAAGATACCTTTCCTTTATTAAAGGCAAGCTTTCTCTGCCAGGATTTAATCATCAGCTAAAAGTAGTAGTTGATCCTGGCAATGGTGCTGCCTCCAAGTTTGCCAGCTACATCTTTGTTCAGATGGGCCTTGACGTAACACCTATAAATGACGAGCCAGATGGCCTTTTCCCAGGGAGAAGTCCCGAGCCGAAAGCGGATACCCTCCAGGGCACAGTTAATTTCCTGAAACAACATAATGCTGACTTAGCTATTTGTTTTGATGGCGATGCCGACCGCGTTGTTTTCTGCGACAAAGAAGGTTTCCTCGGTTTCAACGAGCCCATCGCCTTCATCTCGAGACTGGCTGTCAAGCGAACGGGAAGAAAAACGATTGCTACCACAGTAGAAACTGGAACCCTTCTTGACCTGGCAGTAAAAGACCTTGAGGTGGAAGTGGTCAGAGGCAGGGTCGGTGATGTCGCCGTCGCTCATTTAGCCCGGGAGCTCGATGCTGCCTTAGGAGTGGAGCAGGTAGGCGTCTACATCATACCCGAGGTGGGCTATTACCCCGATAGCATTTTTGCTTCCCTCACCCTGTTAAGCCAGCTAAGCGATGCCGGCGAAATCAGGCAATTCTTCCAAGATATTCCCAGGCTATTCTTTGAAAAAACAAAGGTCTTTTGTCCTGATGAACTTAAAGAGTTAGTCATGGCTCGGGTAAAGGAAAAGGCTCAACTTTTTGCTCCCAATGAGATAAATACTCTTGATGGTCTGAGGCTGGAATTGCCTGACTCCTGGATGCTTATCAGAGCTAGTGGCACCGAGCCTGTCATCCGAGTAATCTCCGAGTCAAGGTCGCAGACACAGACCGCTGAGCTTATAGGCAAAGGCAAAAAATTAGTTAAAAGTCTGGTGGAGGCTAACAGGTGAAAGCCGTATTTCTCTGCGGTGGCCGTGGCAAGAGGATGTTTCCCATTACTGAAGACAAGTTCCTCCTTGATTTTCTCGGGAAGCCATTGCTCGAACACCAAATAAAGGTAGCCTGCGAGGTAGGTTTAAGTCACTTTGTAATCATTGGGAATCCAGAAAACATAGCGAAGATAGAGCAAATAACCAAAGAAATTCCTGGGGTAAAAGTCGACCTTGCTCTACAAAAGGAGTCATCAGGCATCGCTGACGCTCTGAAAAGTGCTGAGTCCTTCCTGCACGGGCAGCTTTTAGTAATAAATCCCAATGACGTCTTTTCAAGCTCAGCATACACCAAAATCATCACCGGAGCTGAAAAAGTCTCTGCCTCCTCTTATATTCTGGGCTATCAAGTCCAGAAGTACTTCCCGGGAGGCTACCTCCAGGTAAATTCTCAAAATGAGCTACTATACATCGTGGAAAAGCCCAATCCCGGTGAGGAACCCAGTAACCTAGTAAACATCTTGATTCACTGCCATAACAACTCGGAAGAGCTTTTACGCTATATTGACACCACCCAGACTACCAAGGACGATGTCTATGAATGCGCTCTGGACAGCATGGTAAAGGGAGGACACAAGATCAAGGTGGTTCTCTACAATGATTTCTGGGCACCAATAAAATATCCCTGGCATATCTTCAAAGTAATGGAGTATTTTTTGGACAACGCTCAACCTTATATTGCCCCTTCAGCCCGCGTCTCCGAGAAAGCGCACATCGAAGGCAAAGTTATCTTGAGCGATAATGTTAAGGTATTGGAAAATGCTGTGATTCGAGGTCCTGTGTATATTGGGACAAACTCCATCATTGGCAATAATGCCCTGGTGCGAGACTACAGCCACATTGGTTCTAACTCCGTTATTGGCTATTCCACTGAGGTAAAACACTCCTACATCGGCGATAATTGCTGGTTCCACTCCAATTATGTTGGTGACTCCATAGTGGACGACAATTGCTCTTTGGGCGCCGGCACTGTGCTGGCTAACTTCCAACTCAATGAAAGGAATATCCAGATAAAAGTCGGTGATAGTCTGGTAGATACCGGCTATGATAAACTAGGGGCAATTGTGGGTCGAGGTTGCCGCATTGGAGTAAATGCCAGCCTCATGCCCGGCGTTCGGGTAGGCCCTGATTCTTTCGTGGGACCCCAAGTATGCTTGCACAAAGACTTGAGGGCGAATAAGATAGTTTTGCCTAAGTCCCGATACTACGTAAAGGACAACGAAACAAGACTCGACGAAGGCAAGAGAAGAGAACTGCTGGACAAGTTCAGGGGATGAAGGAAGGCAGAATGGTGAGGCAAGGCTCTCCTCTGGCTATGTTCTGATCATGTTTTTCAGATTTGTGGAGGAGAATTATGACGAATCCAAAGCTAAGGACCATGGGTACGCAATTCGGTCGCCGTTCCTGGGCAGAACCCTGGAAAATCAAGATGGTAGAGCCCATCAAGATGACGGGCAAGGATGAGCGGCAAAAGCATCTGGGAGAAGCTGGTTATAACACTTTCCTGCTGCGCTCAGAGGATGTGTATATCGACCTGCTTACTGACAGCGGCACAAGCGCTATGAGCGACCGACAGTGGGCCGGTATCATGTTGGGCGATGAGGCTTACGCCGGGAGCCGCAATTTCTATCATCTGGAGGAAGCGGTCCGGGATTACTATGGTTACCGGTATATGGTGCCCACCCATCAAGGCCGTGGCGCTGAGCACCTCCTCAGCCGCACGCTAATAAGGCCCGGCCATTATGTGCCCGCCAACATGTACTTCACCACGACGCGTTTGCACCAGGAATTGGCGGGCGGCACTTTTGTAGACGTCATCATCGACGAGGCACATGACCCTGCCAACGAGCACCCTTTCAAGGGCAATGTAAACCTGGACAAGCTGGAGGCGTTAATCAAGCGCGTAGGCGCTGAGAAGATCCCCTATGTCAGTTTGGCTGGAACCGTAAACATGGCGGGTGGTCAGCCGGTGAGTATGGCCAACGCGCGAGCACTGCGTGCCCTGTGCGACCGTTACGGCATTTCTATTTACCTTGATGCCACCCGGATGGTTGAGAACGCTTTCTTCATCCAGGAGCGTGAAGAG
>JAUWFX010000091.1 GCA_030606765.1 Dehalococcoidia bacterium | reverse complement strand
TTCGAACCAGCGACCAAGGGTTTGACAGGCCTTTGCGTTAAGCAAATGTTGGCCTGGTATAGGTCTTCTGTTTGAGGTTGACTAAAGGTATAATTGAATTATTGGAAAGCCAATGAAAAGAATCCTTCTTATTTAAGGAAGCAGAGTATGAAGATAATACTTAGTTCGAAGAGACACTATTACCTGGCCAGAGTTGGTATCTTTTTGGTTACGGTAGCCTTAATTGCCGGGATGGTGGGCTGTACAAATCAGTACAGCCTTCAAATCTCCAGCGGCTCAGGTGGCACAGTAACCACCCCCGGCGAGGGCACTTTTACCTACGATGGGGGAACGGTGGTCAACCTGGTGGCCGAGCCTGATGCAGGTTACCGATTTGCTAATTGGGCTGGCAATGTGGACACCGTCGCCGATGCTTATAGTGCCTCAACCACAATCACCGTGGACAACCACTATTACATCATCGCTAGATTTGATTGCTCAAATTGCGGATAGAAATAGAGGGAGACCCAAGCCTCCGATAGAGCCTCAAGCTATCCTCAAACTTCAGTGAACTAAGCAGATTTTCATACTACGTCCAGTTAGATATTATCGTTGTTATCCCCGTCGTTGTTTTTATTGCTATGGGTGGTTTTTCCTATCTTCGATATGTTGCTTCTATTCTCGGCTTGTTCTCTTGCGATGTCTTCTGTTTGAGGTTACTTACGGGTATAATTGAATTATTGGAAAGCCAATGAAAAGAAATTTTCTCATTTAAGGAAGCGGAGTATGAAGATAATACTTAATTCGAAGAGACACCATTACCTGGCCAGAGTTAGTATCTTTTTAATTACGATAGCCTTAATTGCCGGGATGGTAGGCTGTGATTTTAGCGCTCCTGGTGGTGTTCGGTATAGCCTTACCATTTCCAGCACAGAAGGAGGCTCGGTAACTGAGCCCGGTGAGGGAGTGTTTCCCTTATATAGCGAAGGAAGGGCGGTCGACCTGGTGGCGACTCCAGATTCTGGTTACCGCTTTGAAGAGTGGACAGGTGATGTGGGCACCATTGCCGATGTCGAGGATGCCACCACTACCATAACCATGCATAGCACCTGCGTAATCACCGCTAACTTTGCGCCCTAGAAAAATAGAGGGGGACTCAAGCGGGGATAAAAAACTGGCTGCGGCTAGACTTGAACCAGCGCCCCAAGGCTTATAATAGTCAGGCTTGGAAGCTGAATTACATAGCGCCTTTGAATTCACGCTGCGAAAACAAGCATCCACAGCGTTGTGCCTCTAAAAATTGCAGGGAATAGCAGCTTCTTCAGCCGTTATTCCTTCGTCTTGAACAACATCTCAACAGGAGTCCCAATAGATTATGTTTCCATATTTTCACGCTCATCGCCGGCCTACTCATTCATGGCGTACTCGCCGTTCAAAACAGAAACATACCTCTCCCATACACTGTTATATTGCTCGGGACTTGGAACTGCCTTAATAAGCATAATCTTGACACAATAGTCTCGTTGTGCATCCTTGGAACTATGATTGCCGTAGATTTGCATAGCAAATTGAGCAAAGTCACGCACCATGAAATCAAACATCTGGTTCACGATGTCTAAATCAACTCCGCCGATCCCGACCTGTTCGAGGATGAGCTGGCCGTATACGACAATGGAGAACATCTCGCCCAAAGGTAGAGACCACGAAGGGTCCATATCCTGGGCCTCATCAGGGCCCGCCTTTTCCAGCATCTCCTTGAAAATATCTATTTGCTTCATGAAGGCAGCCACATTGGGCAGGCCCTTGTTGGCCTCGAAAACCGGCTTGTAATCGTGGAACACAATTTTCCCCAGTCCCCTGGTGGGGCCCTGATTGAAGAGGAACAGGTCGTCTTTGTCCGAAAAGTCCGGGGATACCGGTGGATACTCGGCCGGGTTGAAGAAGTAGTTCTGCATGAATTTGCGGATGAGCTGGATGTTCACGTGGACCGTTCCCTCGAGCTTGGACGGCCCCCTGATGTCGGCGGCTGCCATGTGGAAGTAGGTGTCCTTTTCAAATCCCTTTGCCGAAATCACCTCCCAGAGCAGGTCGATTACGTCTTCGGCCTGCAGGGTCACCTTCATCTTGCTCGTGGCATTGTAGAGCAGGTAGCGGCGGTCGTTCTGGCTGGCATTCCGGAAATAGTCGGAGGCGCGGCGTTGGTAGAGCTTCATACCCACCAGGCGCAGCCAGGCATTCATGAAGTTTTTCCGCGCGTGGGGCATGTCCGTGACCGGCATGCCATAAAGGATGCGGTTGGATGCATGGGTGATGGCCTCGTAGAAGCAGTGTTCAGCAACCCCGATGGATGCGGGACCGATGTTGAATTTGCCGACATTCACGGTGTTGAGCGCACAGTCCCAGGCATGGGAGCCTCGGGAGAGGATGTCGTCCTCGGTGATGGGATAGTCATGCAGGGCGAAGTTGGACACGTATTCCTGGTGGGAGACGACGTTCTTCTTGAGCTCGTAGGCCTTGTGGCGGAAGTTGGTGGCGAAGAAAGTGTAGTCGTCAGTGCCGTCCTTGATTTTGCCCAGAGTGGAAACCATTTCCGCTTCATTGCCGTTGCCGATGTAATATTTTTCCCCGTTCGCCACCCATGTACCGTCAGGCATTGGCGTGAGTGAGGTTTCGGTGGAATAAATGTCCGCGCCGTGATCCTTCTCGGAAAGGCCGTACGCGAAAATCGCCCCTCCCTTGAGGAGCCTGGCCGCTTTCTCTTTCGCCTTTTCATTCTGACTCATCCAGATGGGGCCCAGGCCCAGGATGGTCACCTGGAAGCAGTACCAATAGCCCAGGCCGTAGAAGGCCAGGAATTCGGCATATTCACTGTTACGGGCCGTGTCCCAGCGACAGTCGGGATCTCCACCGGCATATTCCTTGGGCGTCAGCAGCTTGGCAAAGATCTGCTCCTTGCCGATGAATTCGACAAACTCACTGTACCAGACCTTCTTGTTGTAATCATCGAGAATCCTGGCCTTGCCCATCTTTTCGAAGAAGGCAATCGTCTTGTTCATGATGGCTCTTGATTCTTCGTCGGCTATAAGGCTTTTATATTTTTTGGGCTGTAGTAGATAATTCATCATTACTCCCTTCCTGTTCGGTGTTTCAAGAAGTTTACTCAAATTAATGCATGCCCGTCAAGAATATTCTGCTACACAGACAAGGAAAGAGAACCATATCCTGAATAACTGATACAAGGTGAAGGCGTTACTGAAGACATCAGTAAACACGTAACGCTGGAACCCAAGACGTTGGATACAATGACCTTTAAACTCATGCTGAATATCAGGCAACGTTTGGAACAGATAGCACGTGACGAAGGGCGAGCTGGGCACAGCCCATTTTGATTTTAAGGTTGCTCATAGAGGAGGCGAATCCTGCCCCATTTGCGGCGGCACCATCGAGCGGGTCCTGGTGCATAACCGTGGCACCTGCTTCTGCCCCAGATGCCAACCTTTTGATTCCGGGCCTCTGATATAAAAACCGGCAGCGGCTGGATTTGCACCAGCGACTAAGGGCTTCCCAAACCCTTGGTTCGTCTAGCCGTATCTCTACCTTATGAATGGCCTCGCCAAGCCCTTGAAAAATCCTCAAGCTATCCTGAAACTCCGCTGAAGGTGTTGACCGGTGTGATACAATGTGATACAAGAGATATAGAGGTCACTCACGGATGTTTTGGGCGACGATGAGGTGGAAGATGAATAAAGGGCACGGGAATCGCTGTTTGATGATGATTGTCGGTGCCCTTTTTGATTGAGGAGCGTATTAGGAAAAGTCTGGGTTTGTATATTTGAATGTTGGGAAACATCAAACATAAAGGGGGTCAGCATGAGCACTACACTTAACCCAAGGAATATTGGAGACATTCTCGGCGATACCTTTCGAATCTATGGGAGGAATTTCTGGAAGCTATTGGCTATTGCGGCTATTGTACTGGGGGTCCTGGAAGTCATTAGGATTATTGCCGGTCCTGGTTCGCTGCCTCTGGTTATGACTGGGTGGGAGATCGGAGCCTTGACTGAATGGATCATTGCAGGATTGATAATTCTGGTGGTGGCTCATATTTTAGGTGGTATTCTTATGGGAGGGGCTCTGATTCACGCTGTATCGGAGCAATATCTTCGGCAAAGGATAAGTATTGGTCAAGCTTATGGTTTTGCATGGAGAAGACTAGGGGCCATGATAGGAGCAGGTGTATTAGCTTTTTTGGCCATCGGTGGCATAATTGCAGTCTCTGTATCTGTGGCCATCTTCTCTTGGGTCGGCTGGATTCTTGTGGTGGTTGGCTCTTGCGCAAGTATTTACCTTATGGTCCGCTGGATTTTTATCTTACCAGCAGCATTGCTGGAAGGTCTTGGCCCAACAGCCGCCCTCTCACGGAGCTCAGGTCTAGTCAAGAAGAACTGGTGGCGGGTTCTGGGCATTATGTTAGTAGTGGCTCTCATTTCGGGAGCGATTAGCGCAATTTTGGGAATGATACCAGTGGTAGGTGCAATAATCGGGAGTATCCTGGTAACACCCATTGTTGCAATTGCAAACACGCTGCTTTATTACGACCTGCGTGTGAGGAAAGAGGAATATAGTCTTGAGGCACTAGCATCAGAACTACACATCAAAATTGACAGCGACGTTACCTAAGACAGTGAGAGGGAGAACAGTGAGGATGAAGAAGGGGCACCTGCTTCTGCCCCAGATGTCAACCTTTTGGTTCCGGGCCTCTGATATAAAAGCTGGCAGCCGCTGGATTCGAACCAGCGGCTAAGAGCCTCTTCGTTACCATGCTAGAATACCCGGTAGTGGGTCATTTTGAATAATGTGACAATTTGACAAATTTGGTCATTAGTGATATTATAATGGAAAAGGAAATATTAAGAGGCTCTCCAATGTTAATGACTGGCGAGATGATTCGTTCAGCAATACAGGAAGGGACGCTCCGAATAGACAATTTCTCCGATTCTTACCTACAACCAGCCTCATATGATGCCCGCCTTGGTGAAGATGCTATAACAAGTAGCTCTAGAGAAAAAATCAACCCAGCGCACAAAGGTTTATTGACAATACCAGCTGGAGATTTTGCGCTTGTAACTACGCATGAAAGATTCGAAATGCCCACCGACATTGCGGGACATATTGGCTTGCGTTCACATTATAGTAAAAAGGGATTAGCCTTATTGTCAGGGCCACAGATAGACCCTGGTTTCAGGGGCGTTCTTGTTGTAGGTTTGTCTAATCTAAGCCCTAGAGACATTACCATTCCTTATAAGCAAAAATTTTGCACTATTGAGTTTTATAAACTAGCTGAAGCAGCCACCGTGCCTTATAGTGGTGAGTATCAAAATCAAACAGGTATCTCACCACAAGACCTGGAAAACCTAGTAGAGGCTCCAGGCATGACATTTGGTCAAGTGATAAAGTTACTTGGCGAGTTAAGCCTTAATGTGAAATCGCTCTCGGAATCAGTAAGCTTTATGAAGTGGATGATTCCCATAGCTCTCGCTGTAATTACTATAATATTAATAGTCGTCCTTAGATAATCAGAGTAAATCAACTCAAGTATGGGTGCTACAATTTATTAAAGACACAATAGGGGGCCTAAAGATGGCAAACGTATTTGATGTCGCAAAATACATATTAGAGAAGCAAGAGCCTATGACTACAATGAAGCTACAGAAATTGGTGTATTATTGCCAAGCGTGGTCTCTTGTATGGGATGAAAAACCCCTATTTCCTGAGCAAATACAGGCTTGGGCCAGTGGCCCAGTGGTGAAAGAATTATACAATGTTCATAGAGGTATGTTCGCAGTCTCTGATATTGCTAAGGGTAGTATAGGCAACCTCGACGCTACAGAGAAAGAGACAATAGACGCAGTATTGTGTGCTTATGGTGCTAAACCTGCACAATGGCTTGCCGACTTAACTCATATGGAACAACCCTGGAATGATGCTCGTGAAGGATATGACCCTGGGGATAACTGTGAAAATGAGATTACCTTAGCCTCAATGCATGAATACTACAGTTCTATGCCACCTGGTAGCGAGCTAGTCTAATGGCGAGACGGGATGCGAGAAAAAGACGAGCCTTAAAACTGCAACCTAATAAAGTTGCCCGCAAGTTACAAGACCCAGTTTCTTTTGAAACCTCAAACTTCGTATGGCGTGTACACAATGGGTATATGGACTACAACCATGCAAAGTTTGGATGGAGTGGAGTTAATATACTGTATTTTCTTAAAAAGATAACCCAATCGCTACAGGCATATGAAGGACTTACATGGCGTGAAGTAAGAGAGAAAAATCATTGCCATCCTTGGGGTACAGATGAGATACCTAGAGACTGTGCTAAGAGATTGGAAGAGCGTCAAATAGATATTGACCAGCTATATCAAATACCATTGGGAAGCAAGCCAAGAATAATTGGTTATAAAGACGGACAGAGATTCTATCTCATGTGGTGGGATAAAGACCATAAATTTTGCCCAACAAAAGCGAAGTAATTATTTACTCCACCTAGCCTCTGCTGCCTTCTTGGCTATTTCCACTCAATCCTCCGACAAAGCCTCAAGCTATCCTCAAACTTCACTGCCCTAGTAATGTCCTGCCTAATGTATCAGTCTATCCACCGGTGAGGTATAATTTAAGAAACAGATACTCTGGAGAGTGCATGAAACCGCTGGTAGTCTATTATTCTTTGACAGGTAAAACGAGGCTGGTATCTCAGGTAATCGCCGAAGCCCTGAATGCAACGCTAGTGGGGATTGAGGAGAGAAGGCCCATACCCATGCCGTTCGTCTATCTGAGTGGTGGCTTCGCCGCTATAACAAACAGAGGAACTAAGATAAATCCCATAGATGTCGATTTAAAGCAACATGAAAGGATATTTATTGGTTCCCCAACCTGGGGTTCAAGACCGGCACCGGCCATTAACTCATTTATATACAAGACAAATTTTGAAGGTCGGAGTATTATTCCATTCTTTACCATGCGTGGCGACAATTCAGAGAAAGCTCTGGCGAACATAACGGCTAAAATAGAGAAAAGCCAGGGCAAGGTAGCAGGCTCTTTTGCAATAACATCGTACGAGGTGTCTGACGAGGAAATCATAGCCAGGGCTAAGGAGGCTATAAAAGAGTATTCAAGCTAGCCCCGATTCATTCAACGCTGCCACTTCCCTCCGACTCCGATTCCAGCTATCAAGAAGAAAAGCAGTGGCAGCACTGGCTGGCTGCTCCAGTTCAGATAGGTGGGTGACACTTTATATGTTTGTAGCATTGGATAATAACCTTCCGTGTCATTGCGAGCCCCGACTTGTCGGGGCGTGGCAATCTCTATCCCCCACCGAGATTGCTTCGTCGCTACGCTCCTCGCAATGACGGAGAAAAAGCTGCTCCTTGCAATGACGAAAAAGAACTGTCACTAAGGTACTGAACCAGTACAGTGGATTTGAACCGGCTTATAATGTAAGCTATAATAGCCGGGAATATGCCGCGCGGAATTTCCGAGGTACATAAATTGTCAAGGAGT
>JAUWFX010000100.1 GCA_030606765.1 Dehalococcoidia bacterium | reverse complement strand
GGTTACATCAAAACCACAAGTGGAGAAGAATTTTGTATGCCTTCCGTAGCCTGAGCCTGGTATTAGTACACTTTTTACATTAGCACTGCGGAACAACTCAAGTGCATACTGTGTCGTCCTACTTGGCAATTCCCCCCATATTTTGCCCTCATCCTTAAACCTCTTATCCCAGTAATCTTTTACGCCTTCTACATATTCGCTCATAAGAATTTGCCCCAAAGAGAGAATGCAAAACAGAAAAACGATTAAAGTTGTATAGTGGTAATTATATTACATTAAATGAATTGGCTGGGGACCCAGGATTCGAACCTGGCCTAACTGATCCAGAGTCAGTCGTCCTACCGCTAGACTAATCCCCAGCAGGTTCATATTATAGCTGTTCCTCTTGTCTGGAGCAATAGCACAATGCCTGAGAGCGTCTAGTAATGTCATCTTGAGGAATCCAAATTCATTTGAACGCCGAAGAATCTCTCAGATTCTTCGTGGAGTTTACCTTGAGTGGGGCTAGATTCTTCGCTTCGCTCAGAATGACAAACGGATGTTATTAAACAATCATCAGTGCCTGACGGGCTTATCCTTCTTTAGCTACCAAATTGCCAAAGTCTGGTTTAAAGAAAATCCAAAAACCAGCCACCCGCTGCCAATTGATAAGTCGGAGCACGGTTAGCGCTTGGTATATTGTGGGGCTTTACGAGCTCGCTTGAGTCCGTATTTCTTACGTTCTTTGATTCTAGCGTCCCGAGTAAGCAAGCCTTCTTTACGTAACATGGGCTTAAATAGCTCGTTTTCTTTAACAAGAGCTCGAGCAATCCCATGGCGAATGGCTCCAGCCTGACCACTGAGGCCACCGCCATTCACTTTTACCATGACACAAAATTTGCCCATAGTATTGGTAGCCTGCAAAGGATGTTCAATTGCACGGCGATGCTCGACGCGAGGGAAAGCTTCTTGATAGGGCTTATCATTGACAATTATCTCTCCCTTGCCAGGGAAAAGCCTGGCTTGGGCTATGGCACACTTGCGTTTACCCGTTCCCCAAACGTAACTTTCCTCGCTCATAAGTCATCACCTTTCCTTTGATAATATTTCGTTTTCTTTGTTCTCGGTCATTTTGCGCCCTTCGCTTCGCTCAGGGCGACGGAAGGAAGTCTGAGCCTGGTGAGGATGCTCATTTCCAGGATAGACTTTCAGTTTCTTAAACATAGCTCTACCTAAACGATTATGAGGCAACATCCCTTTAATCGCAAGTTCAATCACACGGGCAGGATCCTTACTAAATACTTCCTTAAAGCTGGGGCTCTTTAAGCCGCCGGGATATCCAGTGTGTCTATAATAAATCTTTTGTTCAGCCTTCTTCCCAGTCACCTTCACTTTGGCAGCATTAATTACCACAACATAGTCACCGGTATCAATATGAGGAGCATAAATCGGCTTATGCTTGCCCATAAGCAACTTAGCTATCTGTGTCGCTATTCTTCCCAGAGCTTTATCCGTGGCATCAATAACCCACCACTCCCGCTCGATATCTTTAGCTTTAGGACTATAAGTTTTCATCTCTAGCTTCCCAAAGGCTCAGGATAATTGACCCTCTTAAGGCATAAGCCACACGCAGGGGACAAGGGACCGGCTAAACCCAAACTCCTTGCCTCCATTATATCACGAAAACCTTCAATACCTATCTTACCCAGGCCCAGCCTGATTAAGAGACCTACGGTGCTTCGTACTTGGTGGGGCAAAAAGGAATTAGCCACGATACGGAAAACGGTAAAATCTCCTTTTTTCTCGATTCCCGCTTCGTAAACATTACGCAGCGTGCTCTTGCTGCCATCCAAAGAACTGGCAAAGGAGGCAAAATCATGCTCGCCCTGGATAAGCTGGCAGGCCTCATTCATCGCCTGTATGTCTAGTATTTTGGGCACAAATAGAGCAAACCTTCGACTAAACGGCGATCGGGTATTGCTACTTAAAATATGATAATGGTACTCCCGGCTCAGAGCGTCGCGTCGGACATTGAAATCATCGCTAGCCCTGTAAGCCGCTTGAACTGCGATATCTCTGGGTAAATAATAATTTATTGCTCTAACTAGCGTCATGGTATCCAATGTAGATTTCGCCCAGAAGCTCACCACTTGTCCCTTGGCATGCACACCGGCATCAGTTCTGCTAGCTGCCATAACTCGGCTGCTTTGCCCGCAAAATCGCCTTATAGCTTGCTCAAGCTCACTTTGAATGGTAGGCAAGCCAACTTGCCATTGCAAACCATGATATTGGGTGCCGTCATATTCTATGAGCAAAATAAACTTACTTAACCAATTCAATTTGAACCATAGGCGCGTTATCACCAGGGCGAGGTCCTAGCTTTAGCAACCTTGTATAACCCCCGCTACGGTCAGCATAGTCTGGAGCAATTTCAGCAAATAACTTGTCAACCACTTTTTTATCAGTAATAAAAGCTAAGGCTTCCCGCCTTGAGGCAAGACTGCCATCCTTACCTAAACTGATCATTTTTTCTGCTAAACTGCGAACTTCTTTAGCTTTAGCTTCAGTGGTGGTGACCTTTTCGTGAGCCAAAAGTGCCGTAACTTGATTTCGGTATAACGCCCACCTGTGCTCTGTCGCCCTACTTAACTTTCGTCCTGCTACCCTGTGTCTCATTCTCTTTTCATCTTAGAAACAGGAGAGCTTACTTTTGCCATTAATTCTTCCACTTCGGCTCGAGACTTTGCCCCTAAACCAGGCAACGGTGGCAAACCTTCCCTGCTTTTCTCTATTAATTGTCCCAGAGTGAAAATACCCGCTCTCCTCAAACTGTTATAGGAGCGAGTTGATAAATTTAGTTCTCCCAGAGGGGTATCATATTGCTCGGGTAAAAGGGACAACGCTCTAGCCATGGGAACTTCAAGATCCCTGAAAGAAGAAAACTGATTAATTAAGATGATAGCACTTTGACTAAGCGCCTCCCAGGGGAAAATGGTAGCATCGGTCCAAATCTCCAGGATGAGCTTTTCTGAACTTCCTTCCTGGCCAGGCTTGATAGATTCTACAGAAAAATTCACTTCCCGCACTGGGGTGAAGATGGCATCTACTGGCAGTGCTCCCACAGGTAAACCGTCAGTCGATTTAGCCAGTACATAACCTTTCCCCAGCTCCACGTTAAGTTCGACGTGAAGCTTGGCTTGGGGGGAGTCTAAAGAAGCTAAATAAAGTTCTGGATTGGCAATACGAAAGTCAGCCGAGGGTTTAATATCACCTGCACAGACCTTGCCTTCCCCTTCTACTTTCAAGAACAACTGCCCGGGCTGACGGGAAAGAGGGCAGAGTCTCAGTTGCCTGATATTCAGTAAGAACTCCATAGCATCTTCTTTAACATAAGGAATGGGAGAGAATTCATGCTGAATTCCTTCGATACTGACCCAAGTTACCGCAGCACCAGGCAAAGAACTGAGAAGCACACGCCGCAAGGCATTACCTAGAGTGACACCAAAACCTGGCTCTAGAGGTTCAGCAAGAAAACGACCATAATTACCAGTGCTTTCAACACAAGTTACAGTGGGGATAGACAATTCGGGCATAGTTCACCTCGAGTAATATTCAACAATAGCTTTCTCACCAAAACCAGCTTCAATATCGTCCTTGCCAGGCAAATTTAACACTTTACCTGTCATGCTTTCTTTGTCCAAGCTTAACCAATTAGGGATAATTTTTCCCTCAATTTCCTCAGCTACTCTTTTATAATATTCCGTTTTTTTACTAGCCTCTCGCCACTTTATAACGTTTCCCGATTTCACCAGAAAGGAAGGAATATCTGTTTTGCGATCATTGACAGTTATATGGCCATGCCGAACTATTTGCCTGGCCTGGGCACGTGAGTCAGCAAAGCCCAAGCGATAAACCACATTATCCAATCTCCGCTCCAGCAATATGAGAAGGTTTTCGCCAGTGGTGCTAGGGCCTTTTTTGGCCTCGGCAAAAAACCTGCGAAATTGTCGCTCCAGGACACCATAGCTAAAACGAACCTTTTGCTTTTCGCGCAATTGAAGTCCGCGGTCGGAAATCCCTCTGCGCCTTCGAGTTAGAGGATGCCCACCAGGAGGAGCATTCCTTTTCTCTACAGGACATTTAGGTGTAGTGCACTTCTCGCCTTTGAGCATCAGCTTGTCCCCAAAACGACGACATAGGCGACAAACCGGGCCTGTATAGCGCGCCATTTTATACCCTTCGCCTCCCTCGTGGACGACAGCCATTATGGGGAATCGGAGTCACGTCTCTGATAGCTGTAACAGTAATTCCGGAGGCCTGTAAGGCACGAATAGCTGCCTCTCGTCCACTACCAGGACCTTTTATATACACCTCGACTCGGCGCAAGCCATCACCCATTGCTCGATGTGCTGCATCTCTGGCAGCTATTTGAGCAGCGTAAGGGGTTCCTTTCCTGGAACCCTTAAATCCTGCACTACCAGAACTCCCCCAGGCGATAACGTTACCTTCCATATCAGTAATGGTAACAGTCGTGTTATTGAAAGTGGATTGGATGTAAGCTTTGCCTTCGTTAACCTTTTTATGGGCTTTATGAGCCCTTTTCTTCTTCGGCATTTGTTAAAACAAGCTCCTTACTTTTTACCTATGCCCCGTCTTTGCCCTCGACCGGCCACTGTTTTCCTTGGCCCTCTTTTAGTTCGGGCATTTGTGCGCGTTCTTTGTCCATGGACTGGTAACCTCATGCGGTGTCTTGTGCCTCGATAGCAACTAATTTCAATAAGCCGCTTTATATTAGATTGAACCTCTCTCCTAAGATCTCCTTCCAGTTTGTATTGTTTGTCAAGAACATCTCGAATCTGGCCAACCTGTTCTTCACTAAGCTCCTTAACTCTAAGGCCAGAGTCGATACCAGTGGCTGCCAAAATGCGCTGGCTTGATGAAGCACCAATGCCATAAATACTCTGCAATGCTACCCAAATTGGCTTATCTTTAGGAAGGTCTACACCAGCAATACGTGCCATTGTTTATTACCCCTGCCTCTGTTTGTGCTTTGGATTCTCACAGATAACCCTAACCACCCCTTCCCGCCTGATAACTTTACATTTTCTACATATTGGCTTAACCGAAGCTCTTACTTTCATTTCCAATCACCATTCAAACAAACCCTGTTATGATAAACCTTCTTAATTAACCTGTCAAACTATTTAAGCCGATATGTAACCCTGCCCCGACTCAAATCATAAGGGGAAAGTTCTATCAGAACTCTATCCCCAGGTAAAATCTTGATATAGTGCTTTCTCATCTTACCCGAGATATGAGCCAATACTTGATGTCCATTGGCCAACTCGACGCGAAACATGGTATTAGGTAAGACTGTAATCACTTTGCCTTCAACTTCTATCCTCTCTTTCTTAGCCATTTCTTACATCATACCTAAACAAGTGTCTCAGCTCCATTATCAGTTATGACAATGGTATGTTCAAAATGTGCTGAAAGACTTCCATCAGCCGTAAGCACCGTCCATTGATTAGCTGCCAATTTAGTGTGCCAATCTCCGACATTAACCATAGGCTCAATAGCCAGAGCCATACCTCTGCGAAGCAAGGGGCCTTTCCCAACCACAAAATTAGGTATTTGGGGCTCTTCATGCAAGTCCCGACCTACGCCATGCCCGGTATATTCTCTAACCACAGAAAATCCTTCGGATTCAACGTAATGTTGAATAGCAAATGAGATGTCCCCTATCTGTGCTCCACTTATAGCTTGAGCGATGCCCGACTTTAAACTACCTTCTGTGATCGCGATAAGTTCCTCAGCCTCCTTACTTATCTGTCCCACACCAATAGTTATGGCGGCATCGGTATGAAATCCATTAAGTTTTGCTCCTACATCTAAAGAAACAATGTCTCCTTCTTGTAGTATTCGCTCACCGGGAATGCCGTGAACTATCTCATCATTTACCGAGACACATAAATTGGCGGGGAAGCCGCGATAGTTCTTAAAAGAAGGTATAACTCCCTTCTTCTCTGATTCTTCGGCCATGATTATGTCTAACTGGCCAGTCTTAATCCCCGGTCTTACTTCCGCTCTTAGTTTATCCAAAATAGCGGCGAGGATTTTGCCACACTTTCTCATAATGACTATTTCCTCGTCAGATTTTATAATCACCATTTATTTTATCCCTGCTTTGATGGCAGAGATTATTTCTCTAGCCACCCCCTGTATTCCCAGGTTACCATTGACCCTAATTAGTTTATCTTGTTTTTTATAATAATCAAGGATGGGAACAGTTTGAGTAAAGAAAATACTAAGTCGGTCCTTTACTGTTTCCTCCCTGTCATCAGAACGTTGATACAATGCGCCACCGCATTTATCGCATTTCTCCGGCGTTTTAGGCGGTGAATTTATTATGTGATATGATGTCTGACAAACTCGGCAAAGCCGCCTTCCACTGAGGCGCTTCACTAACTCTTCATTGGGCACTTCAATGTATATTGCCTTATCTATGGTTTTTCCTTGCCCACTAAGGGCTTCGTCTAAAAATTTAGCTTGATGCAAAGTCCGCGGAAAGCCATCGAGAAGACAGCCAGAGGCACAGTCTGGTTGATTAATTTTTCCCAGAATCATTTTTATGGCTACCTCATCAGGAACTAGTTCTCCCTTATCCATATAGCTTTTCGCCAAGAGCCCAATCTCGGTCCTTTCCTCTAGCGCCTGACGAAACAAATCGCCGGAGGCTATATGAGGTAAATTCATCTCTTTAGAGAGAATATCTGCCTGAGTTCCCTTCCCTGCCCCCGGAGCACCTAGCATGATGATGTGCATTATTTTAGGAAACCCTCGTAGCGGCGCATGGTTAGTTGAGCCTCTAATTGCTTCATGGTATCTAGAGCCACACCAACAGCTATAAGCATGGCGGTGCTCTGGATTACCAATGCTGTGACGCCGGTAATTTCTTGAGCAATGAAGGGCATAAGTGCCACTATAGCCAGAAAGAGGGCGCCACCGAAAGTAATGCGCCTTATGACTTTATTCAAATAATCAGCCGTTGCCTTGCCGGG
>JAUWFX010000105.1 GCA_030606765.1 Dehalococcoidia bacterium | reverse complement strand
TTTTTTCACAGAGGAAGTGACAGGAGGCTGGTGCTGGATATGCAATGGGGGAGAATAGGAATAGTGATGTGCTATGACCTGTGTTTTGTAGGTCTGGGCAGAAGATATGCTTTTGACGATGATGTGGATGTTATCATTACCTTGGCTGCTTGGCGAATGGAAGCAGTCCGTAAGTACCCCTTGCTTAACCTGCAGCTAGACAACTACTATCAGTTCATCTGGAGGCTGATGCACTCAGCATTGGCTGCCCATAACCAGGTATGGAGCATCGGGGCTAACTGCGTGGGCGTGTTTGAAAAAAGTGGTAGGCGCTTCTGCGGCGAAAGCGGCGTCTGGAGTCCTTCGGGAATCCAACTTGTGCATGCGTCTCATGAAGAGGAAGAGCTAATCGTTATCCGCCACCTTGAGATACGAGGACATATGAGACACCAAGCAAAGGAGCATTTTGACTACAGCTTCGACTTTGATGAAGTCTTCCGGAATATAAGGGATATGAAGCCTAAGTGGGTGTCTCTATATAATTTATGAATTAATCACGTGTAATTCACCTCTGAGCCAGGAATCTTATTGAGTGGCCTGCCACGGCTGTGCCTTTTGGTTGATTGTGGCCTAAGCCTCGTATCATAATAGTCCCAAGCCGGTTCCTTCGTTCCTTCTTAACGCCCACATGTGGCCAATTTGTTGCATAGCGTTCTGCTGTATTTCTTCACGGAGAGCTTTTGTGTCACGAGCTAATTCGAGAGGGTGAATACGCTATTCTCTCCTTTAGGCGGAGATGAACTCCGTCACTAAATTCAGTTCTGTCTTACCATGTATTGTAAAAAATACAGTTGACCCCGCTCTGTCGGTGAGTTATCCGCAAGTTCGGGCTAAGCCAACCACCAAAACTACCAGGGCGATAATAACGATGGTCCAAATCGAAATCTGAGTCCGTTTGCCAGCCTTGGCAAGCCTGCGTTCAGCCTGCCTTCTCTTCCGCCTGCTAGTCATATTGTGCCCAAATCCACAGGATATGGAAAGTCATAAAGGATTGAGGCGCTTCGGCAGAGACATAGCCTGAATAGCATGTCACTCGCACTATTTTCATGATAATGGAGGTTTTCTCTTATGCCAGTCAGTTGCTTGCTCATAGGCGAAGGCGATGCGCAGCAGTATTTCTTCACTGAAAGGCTTGCCCATGATTTGCATACCTATAGGCAGGCTGTCAGCGAAGCCAGCAGGTATGGAGATAGCCGGGATTCCAGCAATGTTTATGGGTAAGGTGCATGCATCACTTAGATACATCTGCATTGGGTCTTCCAACTTTTCCCCCAGCTTAAAAGGCACTATCGGCGAAGTTGGGGTGACCAGGGCATCATATTTTTCGAAGGCCTGGTCAAATTCCTGTTTTATCAATGTGCGTACCTTCTGTGCTTTAAGATAATAAGCGTCGTAATAACCTGCGGATAAAGCATAAGTACCCAGCATTATACGCCTTTTGACCTCAGGCCCGAAGCCAACTTGCCGTGTCCTCTCAGTTGTCTCGATTACATTACCGGCATCTCGCTCGCAAAAGCCATATTTTACTCCGTCGTAGCGAGCCAGATTCGCTGAAGCTTCAGACGGAGCAAGTATATAATAAGCAGCCAGAGCGTATTTAGTATGAGGTAGAGATACTTCCCAATCTATTTCCGCACCGAGTTCTTGGAGTTTATTTATAGCCGCTTGCAAAGCCACCCGTACCTGGTCCTGCACGCCCTCGCCAAGATATTCCCTGGGAATGCCAATCTTTAGTCCTTTGATGCTGGGAATCAGTTGTCGGGTGTAGTCTGGGACAGGATAAGGCGCTGAGGTTGAGTCTCTGGAGTCATACCCGGCAATAACGTTCATCACTAAGGCGCAGTCAGTGACATCCTTGGTCATTGGTCCAATTTGGTCGAGAGAACTGGCAAAAGCAACCAAGCCGAAGCGGCTGACCCGACCATAGGTTGGTTTTAGTCCCACCACGCTACAAAGCGCAGCCGGTTGACGGATGCTGCCCCCAGTGTCAGAGCCCAGAGCATAGATAGCTTCACCTGTTGATACAGCAGCCGCTGAGCCACCACTGCTACCTCCAGGGACCCGACTTAAGTCCCATGGATTGTAGGTGGGAGAAAAGGCGGAGTGCTCCGTAGAAGAGCCCATGGCAAACTCATCCATATTCGTTTTCCCGACTATTACCGCCTTCTGTGTCTTCAGTTTCTCTATTACTGTAGCATCATAGGGAGGGACAAAGTTTTCCAGCATCTTTGAACCACAGGTAGTTCTTATCCCCTTGGTGCATATGACATCTTTGATTAAGGTAGGGATGCCGGTTAAAGGAGTAATTTCATGGGCAGTTTTGATGTAATCATCGACCTTTTCTGCCTCTTTCAGAGCGATGTCTTCAGCAATAGTGACACAGGCGTGAACCTTCCCTTCTATCTCAGCGATACGCTTCAGTACAGATTTTGTCAGTTCCGCTGACGAAATTTTCCTTTGTTTAAGAAGCTCGTGTGCTTCATGGGTAGTTAGCTGGTGCAGTTCATTCGCCGGCATATTTAGAACCTTTCTTTGAGGCTGCGACGTTTGATAACTTTGTGCCAGTCGCCGCCAGTTTTGCTGTGCATCTCTTTAATCCTGGGGATGTACTGTATGCCCAGGAATATCCCCAGGCCTATGGAGTAGAATACTAAAGCCAAAGGCTCGCCGCGGCGGTCGACGTAAATAAACCCCGCAACAAACGGGAAAACAATAAGGAGCAGGCTATAACTAAAAGTGGGATTACGAGTAATAAGTAAAGCTACTGCAAAAACAATAAAGAGAAACGGAACTGCCCAGGGCATCAAGAAGATGAGAGTCCCGATGGCGGTAGCTGCTCCTTTACCGCCACGGAATTTAAGGAAAACGGGAAAGATGTGGCCCAATATGGCAATTGCGGCGGTAAGCCCGGTAAGAAGATCAAATGGTGAAATCAGAGGGTTGCCTGACAACCACCGCACCAAAAGAATTGCTCCTATGCCTTTGCCCAGGTCAGCCAAGGTTACTAGCACGGCCTCCATCAGCCCGACCTCGTAGTAGACATTCATAGCGCCCATGTTTTTGCTTCCGACCTCTCGGATATCTATCCCTTTTCTCAGACGACCGGCAAGATATGCTGAAGGGATGGAGCCAAGGAGGTAGCCAATTACGATGGAGGCAACTATGTCGCTAATCATTTGCCTGATGGGCTTACTCTAGTATTGCTTGAACGTTAAAACATTTTTCTGCTTGTTTTGGTGCATTTGATAAAATCTCAGCTTGGGAATATGAGTCAGTTACATCGTCTTTCCGGAAGATATTTTGTAGTGGGATGGTATGAGTCGCTGGTGGCACGTTGTCTGTATCTACTTGCTTGAGTATTTCGAAGGTCTCCAGAATATTAGATAGCTGGAGGCTAAATTTATCCACCTCTTCCTCGCTTAAGCCCAAGCGAGCAAGCCAAGCGACATGCCTCACCTGTTCGTAACTCAGTTTCATCGCGACGTAACTGTTACATTATAGCATTACGCTTCGTAATGTAACAGCAGTTGCTTATCTTCAGGGGCAATATTATAATGGAGAGCCATGCAAATCCGAAATGTTGTCTTGCTGTCTCATCAAGGGGCAGGTAAAACTTCACTTACTGAGTCAATGCTCTTTAGCGCAGGTGCTATTCAGCGTTTAGGGAACGTTGAAGATGGCACTGCTACCTCAGATTATGACCCACTCGAGATGGAACGTCATATGGGCATCAACCTGTCCTTGCTTCCATCTGAGTGGCAAGGTATGAAGCTGAATCTCATTGATACCCCGGGATATGCTGATTTTATGGGTGAAGTAAGATCGGGATTGAGAGTAACTGAGGGAGCAATAGTTGTAATATGTGCCGCTTCGGGTGTGGAAGTAGGCACAGAACAGATGTGGGGCGATGCTGAAAAAGCAAATTTGCCTCGGTTAATATTTGTTAATAAGATGGACCGTGATAATGCTGATTTCTTCGCTACTTTGGAAGGAATTCAGGCTAAGTTGTCACCAAGATGTTTGCCTCTTCAGTTACCTATAGGGTCACAAAGTGATTTTCAAGGCATTGTAGATTTGGTGACTATGAAAGCTTATATTGGCGCTGCCTCGCAGGAAGCAGAAATACCTTCGACACTTCGGGAACAAGTGGAGGCTAGCCGTGAAAAGTTAATAGAGGCCGCGGTGGAAGCTGATGATGAACTCATTAACAAGTATTTAGAGGGCGAGCCCATAAACAACGAAGAAATTCTTGCTGTCATAAAAAAGTCTACAATTGCTGGCAAGCTGGTGCCTGTTTTTGTTGGCTCTGCTTTGCAGGGCATCGGCACCCAGCAAGTTCTCAATGGTATTTGCTATTATCTGCCTTCGCCAGAAGAAAAGGATGTCTTCGTAGCTAAGGATGGGGCCACTGGTAATCAAGAGGAGATCCAACCTAATTCGGAGTCCCCCTTTTCCGGTCTTGTTTTTAAAACCAGCGCAGACCCATATGTTGGCAAGCTCAGCTATTTTCGGGTTTATTCAGGCGTTATTTCCAGTAATTCCCAGGTTTGGAATGCCAACAAGAATAACATGGAACGGATTGGCCAACTCTTTACCGTGCTGGGCAAAAATCAACAACCAGTGCCGCAGGTTGCTGCCGGAGATATTGGGGCAGTAGTGAGGTTAAGTTCAACCACCACTGGGGATACCCTCTGTGCTCGTGAACATCCTGTGATATTCCCTGGTATCGAATTCCCCAGAGCGAATTTCAGCATGGCAATCCAGCCTCAGACGAAAACCGATTTAGACAAGATGAGTACCGTTTTGCCCAGGATTTGTGAGGAGGATCCTTCTCTCCAAACACGTCGCGAAGTTGATACTAGCGAGTTTATTATTTCCGGAGTTGGTGATAGCCATCTGGAGATAGCCAGGGAGAAAATACGTCGCAAATTCGGAGTAGAGGTGAAATTAGATCTGCCAAAGATTCCTTACAAGGAAACTATTACTATGTCAACCAAGGCAGAGTATAAACATAAAAAGCAGACTGGAGGACATGGTCAATATGGACATGTCCGTCTGGAGTTGGAACCTTTGTCTCGGGGTGGGGGATTTGAATTTGCTAAGAAAATCGTTGGGGGGGCAATACCCCAGAACTATATTCCCTCTGTGGAAAAGGGAGTCAATGAGGCGAAACAAGAAGGGGATTTAGCTGGTTATCCCGTAGTGGACGTGAAGGTAACCCTTTACGATGGCAGCTTCCATGCAGTAGATTCTTCGGACATTGCTTTTAAGATTTCGGGAGCACAGGCCTTAAAAAAGGGATTATCTCAGGGACAGCCGGTATTGCTTGAGCCTATAATGAATCTTACTATAACCGTGCCTGAGATGTATACCGGGGATATTGCTAGCGATCTTAATACTAAGAGGGGACGCGTGCTTGGGATGAGTCCCAGTGATGGCATCAATGTCATTGAAGCCCAGGCACCCTATGCAGAACTGACTCGTTATGCCATAGATTTAAGGTCAATGACACAAGGGCGCGGTAGCTTTGTGATGGAGTTTGACCATTATGAAGAGGTGCCAGCTCATGTCAGCCAGAAAGTCATCGCTGACAAGAAGAAGGCAGGCAAGGGCGACTAAGAGCGCCTGGAAGCTTTTATTTTATTTAGCCAGCTAGTAACTCCTTCAGCTTGTTAGTGAAGGCTGGCACCACTTCTTCATATTTACCCACCACTCCAAATTCCGCCTCCCGGAATATGTTCGCCTCAGGGTCCTTATTGATGGCTATGATGTGCTTGGAACCTGAACATCCAGCTGTGTGCTGGCTGGCACCGGAAACGGCTATAGCGATGTAGATATCAGGAGCAACAATTTTTCCAGTGAGGCCGATATGCGCTGCCTCTGGCACCCAGCCGTTATCAGCAGGAGGACGTGAGGAACCTACCGCACCATGCAGCAAATCAGCTAGCGCTTTCAATGTAGTCTTGAAGGGCTCAGGACCACCCACCCCCCTGCCTCCACAGACAATCACAGGGGCATCTTCAAGCTTAATGCCGACCGCCTCTTCCTTAACAGTTTCTAATATCTTTGTCCTTACTTTCGACGTATCTATGTCAATCTTAGTGGGCATGACTTCTCCTTTCCTTGAGTCATCACGCTCCAACGGTGACATTGCCTTGGTCCTAACAGTAACCATCTGAGGCATAAGCTCGCTGGTGAATATAGCTTGAGCATTGCCGCCGTAAACAGGCCGCGTTTGTATCAGCAGCTTCGTCTCCGGGTCTATGCTTAAGTCGAGACAATCTGTTGTCAGGTTGGTACCTAGTCTGAAGGCAAGGTGAGGAGCCAAGTCTCTACCCATAGAAGTTTGCCCTATAAGTATTGTCCGAGGCGAAATCTCTTTGACCAATTTTTCCGCGGCTTGCATATAGGAATCTGCTTGGTATTCTTTGAGGGCGGGGTGTTCTACAGCATAAACCTTGTCTGCTCCG
>JAUWFX010000006.1 GCA_030606765.1 Dehalococcoidia bacterium | reverse complement strand
GTAAAGAGAGGGGAACTGGGATTTAAAACAGGGCACGGTTTCTATACTTGGTCTCTTGAAGAGACACAAAGGTCCAGAGAGAAGCTTTTGGAGTACCTATCGGACTGGATGCGAAGGGAACAAGACAAAACGACGTAGACCCTAACCTGCGATTCTATATAGGAAATCATTTGCGACTGGCATAGTAACATTCAAATAAAGGAGGAAAGCGTAAATGGAAAAGCTAATCATAACCGCTGCTTTGACCGGCAATATCACGTTGCCAACACAGACGCCTTATCTACCACTTACACCACAACAAATCGCCGATGAGGCAGTGAGGTGTGCCGACGCTGGTGCCGCTTCGGTGCATGTCCATGGTAGAGACCCACAGACCGGTAAACCAACTACTGACCCAGCGGTCTACCGGGAGATCGCCGCTCTCATCAAGTCAAAGAGCAATGTTATTGTCTGCGTAACCACCGGCGGTACCATGGAAATGACGGCGGCTGAAAGGATAAGTGTTGTCCCGGCTCTTAAACCAGAGCTGGCTACATTCAACATGGGCTCTATCAACTTCTCAATTCACCCCATAGCAGAGCGGTATAAGGACTCCGACTACAAGTATCCCTGGGAGAAGGATTTTGCCGCTGGCACCATAGATTTTATCTTCCGCAATACTTTTGGTGATATTGAGCACTTCTGTAAGACCATGACTGACAATAACACCAAACCCGAACATGAAGCATATGATGTAGGGCACCTGTACAACATACGGTATTGTATTAGGAAAGAGCTTGTGCAGTTCCCCATCTGGGTGCAATTTGTCACCGGAATTCTGGGGGCGATCGGTGCTGATCTAGAAAATGTCATGTACATGAAGCAGACCAGCGACCGATTATTCGGACCGGATAACTACAAGTGGTCGGTCATTGGCGCCGGTTACCCAGCCGAGTTCAACCTGGCGACACTATCCATAATGATGGGGGGGCATGTCCGCGTGGGCTTGGAGGACAATATTTATGTCCGCAAGGGAGTATTGGCCAAGAGCAATGCCGAACTGGTAGAAAAGGTAGTCAGAATCGCCCGTGAGCTTGAACGGGAAATAGCCACGCCCGACGAAGCAAGAGAGATCCTTGGCCTAAAAGGGAAAGACAAGGTAAACTACTAGAGGAACTGGACATAATACCCCACAAAAAAGTCTCTTCGATTGTATTTTATTTTTTGAGCCTAGTAACCTTCTGTGGGCAACTCGTAGGTGGCCACTTCACGGCTTTTGCAATCTGCAAGCTTGGACATATTTGGAGGGGATCATGTCAAATCAGTGATGACTGTAAATTCGTACTCAGAGAAATGCCTCTGAAGTGCTTCTCTTAACGAACTTCTTACTAATATGAGCACGTTGACTGGTGAAGCCAGGGCTAATTCGACTGCGGACATAAGACCCTTGCCACCCAGTTCCAACGGGCCGACCTCGTCGATGACCACCAGGTCGCATTTGCTCTCGACCGCCCGTTTAATAGCATCGCAGGCAAATAATATCCCATCCCGGCTGATGATATAGTCACCAACCACTTCACCTCCCTTGAAAGACCTATAGGGTGACAGCCGGGCGAAAGGCATCTCTTGGCCGGTAAGGAGGTCAAGTGCATTAGAGCCAGCTCGTTGTCCTTGCTTCTCAATCGCCGGAGAGAGGATTCCACCGACGCTGGAACCAGATTTTCGCCGCCGGTCAATGTATTTTCTACACCAACTGGTCTTGCCTGACCGTGGTTCACCTACAACGAGCAGTCTCACTAAAGACCTGATGCGAAGGCAACTGCCGCACCAATCCAGCAAAAGGCCGTGATAGCTATAGTGCTAGCATAGAAGGCCTTGGGCTTCACAGTCATGAGTTGCCAGAAGTCGGGTCGGAGCTTTGTACCTACCAGGTGTCCCAGGAGCAGCAGACAAGTACCTACAATGGCCAGACCTGTACCATTGGCAAACACTGAACTGAGTCTCTCAGCAAGTCCCCAGGATGCCCAGTTACCCATACCTGCCGCTGATGCTAGAACGCCGTAAAGGATGAAGCTCAGGTATCCCGCTGCAACACCAGCGCCAATGCGCATCTTGATACTGCTTTCAAAACCTTTAAACAGCAGGCTGACCACCAGGCTGAACGCCAGTCCTTCCAGAAGGATTGCCGAGGCAGGGTTGACCACGAAGGGAGCAAAGATAGGTTGGCCATAAATCACGGCGCTCAGCGGCTTGAACATGGCGGCGATCATTGCGATCCAGAATGCGAGCTTGGGCCGCCGATACATTACGACAAACGCCGCCATGATTGACATGCCGATGCCCCCTGTAATTGCCCCTTTGTAGGCGAAGTGGATAAGGTGTAAAGACCCGCCCAGAGTAGCTTCCACAAGGCCCCAGACCGAACCAAAGACCAGAATCCCAATAATTACATGCAAAATACTTCCTGACTTTGACACTGTTTTGAGTTTGTTGAATATCTGCATATTCTGCCTCCCAATTCGTAAGCTTGTGCATTAAGTATATCAAACAGAGATTTTTAGTCAATAGGGTGTTGACTCTTTTGAGTCTATCATATTAAAATAATTGACTAAGTCAGACGAAAAAAGAGGAGGAAAAGTATGGCTTATTCTGCAAAAGACGAACAAGTTTTTACCAATTGTACTGTGGGCGGGCCGCTTTTTGTGTACGTCAGAAATGGGAAAATAACACGCATTGAACCCTTGAAGCTCAGTCCTGATGATGCCGAATCCTGGGTTATAGAAGCACGGGGAAGGAAATTTTCCCCTGCCAGAATGGCGAACGTTGCACAATATGCCTTGGCTGAGAGGTCAAGGATATATTCCCCCGATAGGCTTCTGTATCCCCTCAAGAGAGTTGATTTCAATCCGCAAGGAGATAGAAAAGCTGAAAACAGAGGTACGTCAGGCTATAAGCGAATCAGCTGGGACGAAGCCTTAGATATTCTGGCCAAAGAAATAGA
This sequence comes from Dehalococcoidia bacterium, assembly GCA_030606765.1. The sequence continues at coordinate 30,452 of JAUWFX010000006.1, read as the reverse complement.
GCGTATCCAGAAGACTTATGGGCCTGGCGCAGTTCTTACCACGCCTTCTTCACATCACAATTGGGGCAATATAGGTTACAGGCACAGCAGCCTCTTGAGGTTCATGGGAATGCTAAATGCTACCTATGTCGACCATAACCCGGATAGCTGGGAGGGTTGGCACTGGGGGGCAATGCATACCTGGGGATTTGCCTGGAGACTGGGCGTTTCGGGGCAATACGATCTCCTGGAAGATGCGCTGAAACACGCCGAGATGGTGATCTACTGGTCTGCTGACCCTGAAGGCACCTCCGGAATCTATGGAGGGCAGGAATCAAATCAGTGGCGTTCCTGGCTGAAGGAGCTGGGGGTGAAAATGGTTGTTGTAGACCAGCATTATAATTTCACCGCTGTGAATTTTGCTGACAAATGGTTTGCTCCCAGGCCGGGAACCGACACAGCAATGGCAGCAGCTATCGCCTATGTCTGGCTCACGGATGGCACATACGATAAGGAATATATTAAGGAACATACGCATGGATTTGAGAAGTGGAAAGGCTATATACTTGGTGAAGAAGATGGTTTTGCCAAGACAAGTGAATGGGCTGAAAAAGAAACAGGAGTACCGGCACGAGAGATTAGAGCCCTGGCAAGAGAGTGGGCCAGGCGTAAGACTATGCTGGCCTCCGGGAGCGCACTTGGAGGGGGAGCCTGCAGGACGGCCTACGGGACAGAATGGGCAAGGTATATGGTCATGCTGGCAGCCATGCAAGGGATGGGCAAGCCAGGGAGCAACATATGGACGACAAGCTACGGTGCCCCCCAGAATTTTGACTTCTTTTTCCCGGGATATGCTGAAGGCGGCATATCCGGCGACCCACTAAATACCGCAAGCCACTATCAGTGGTTATCACGAGGAATAACAAAACATCCGATAAGGTCTGAAGTGAATGATCCTGGGGGACAGCATATACCCAGGATTCTACTTCCTGAATGCATTTTGAATCCGCCTCAGGAGTGGCGAGGGAAGGGTTTTTGCGGCGCTTCGCCTGAAACTCAGTTCAAGAAGTATAAGTATCCTGAAGATGGATACTCTGAGGTGAAGATGTTCTGGCGGTATGGTGGTGCCTACATCGGGACCATGAACAACACAAACAGGTGGGTCAGGATGTACCGGAGTCCCAAGCTTGAGTTTGTGGTTAACCAGTCAATCTGGATGGAAGGTGAAGCGCAACTTGCCGACTTGATACTTCCGGCCTGCACCAACTTCGAGAGATGGGACATCGGCGAGTGGGCTAACTGCTCGGGTTACATTCCTCATAGCCATTATACGGTCAACCATCGGACAATAGTGCTACAAAAGAAATGTATTGAACCAGTGGGAGAATCTAAGGCAGATTACGACATATTCGCTGCGGTAGCTGAGAGGCTTGGCTTCTACGACAAGTTCACCGAAGGAGGCTTAACAGAGCTGGACTGGGTAAAAAAGCTGTTCCAATTAACTGACCTGCCAAAGTACATTTCGTGGGAAGAGTTTGAGAAGAAAGGCTACTTTGTTGTCCCACTGCCAAAACCTTATAAGTCCACACCAACTTTGAGATGGTTTGCCGAGGGACGGAAGAACGATACACCAGACTGGGGACCTGTGGGTGGAGGGCTAGCAAGCATACCAGATGCCGAAGGTAACCTGGCTACCCAGACGGGTAAAATAGAGTTTGAAGCAGAGAGCCTCAAACGGTTCGACCCCGATGACTGGGAAAGGCCACCCGTGGCCAAGTATATCCCTTCCTGGGAAGGTCATCACACAAAGGAGCTTTACTCCAAATATCCCCTTCAGCTCATTTCTCCTCACCCGAGGTATAGTTTTCACACCCATTACGATGGTAAGGAAAGCTGGATAAATGAAATACCGGAACACAGAGTTAAAAAGGAAGATGGATGGTATTACTGGGTGATTCGGATAAACTCCAGAGACGCCGAGAAAAGGGGCATAAGAGATGGTGATTTGGTCAACGTCTACAACGACAGAGCAGTTGTCATATGTGCAGCGCAAGTTACAGAGCGTGTCCCATACGGCATGGTCCATTCGTATGAGTCCAGCGCTGTTTATGCCCCAATCGGAGAGCCTGGCGAATCGCCGGATAGAGGTGGTTGTATCAACCTGCTGACACCTCATCGTTTTATATCAAAGAACGCCTGCGGTATGGCTCCGAATTCCTGTCTGGTTGAAATTGAAAAGAGGAGGGAATAAATATGGCTAAATGGGGTATGGTAATAGATATAACAAAGTGTAACGCTTGCTATAGTTGTTTCATAGCTTGCAAAGACGAGTACTGGGATAACGATTATCCTCCCTATTCCGCGGCCCAGCCCAGGCATGGACAATTCTGGATGAACATCGTGAAGAAAGAAGGCGGGACGTATCCGCATATAAGAGTGTCTTACATGCCTATACCTTGCATGCAGTGTGATGCTGCGCCCTGTGTTAAGGCTGCCAAGAACGGTGCGGTATATAAAAGGCCTGATGGAATAGTGATAATAGATCCGGAGAAGGCTGTCGGACAAAGACAGATAGTGGATGCCTGTCCTTACCACGTAATATTCTGGAATGAAGAGAAACAGCTCCCGCAAAAGTGTACCTTCTGCATCGAGAGGCTTGAGGAGGGGAAGATTCCCAGGTGTGTGGAGGCATGTCCCAACAAAGCTATGATATTCGGCGATCTGGGTGACTCGCAAAGTGAGGTATCTAAGCTGGTAGGTTCAGGCAAAGCTGAGGTCTTCCATGCAGAATATAATACGAAACCGAGAGTGTACTATATAGGTCTTGAAAGGGTAACCAAGAACTTTTTAGCAGCCAGTGTTGTATTCGGAGATGTAGATGAGTGTGCGGAAAAGGTTAAGGCAACATTGGTGAACAAGCAGTCAGGGGAAGAAAAAACCGCACTCACCGACGCCTACGGTGTCTTTGAATTCACAGGACTGAGTGATGGAAGGTATTCACTGAAGCTTGAGTATGCGGGATATGCAGAAAAGACGATGGATGTTGACCTGAAAGCTGACAATTACCTGGGAGCTGTAAACTTAAACAGAGGCTGATCTCTGAAGCCTATATTTAACTTCACTTAGAGAGACCGCCTCGGGTCAAGATTTTCGGGCCTTCACTTTTCTGTAAAGCTTTATGTCCCCTACGTTGATGTCCTTTTCTGTACTTATATCGTGAATCTCCTGGGGATAGTATTCATCCTTCTCTATCCTCAGGGAATAAGTATGGTCAACCTTCATATCCTCAAACCAGAAGTCCCCGTAGTTGTCAGTCTTTACTGTGAATTTCTCACCAGTGTCGGAGTCCACGAGGCTGGCAGTTGCGTCCTGGAGACATTTGTCTTCTTCCGGGGAATAGACGGCTCCAGCTACGAAGCTCCTGGGCAGGCCTATGTAATATACCCGCGGCTTGATTCCGAACTCGGGATGTAATATCTCAGATTTGCTTATCTCGTCCTGCAGATCCTTTTCCTCACCGAACTTGAGCGCTCCAGTGGGACATGCATCAACACATCTGGGTTCTTTCCATCCTTCATCCAGGAGGTGAGCACACATGGTGCATTTCTGAGCTATATTAAGATCCCAATTGAAATAAATTACTCCATAGGGACATGCACCGATGCAATTCCTGTGGCCGCTGCATTTTTCGGGGTCGATTATAACTATGCCATCGTCTCTCTTGTATATCGCATGTGCTGTACAGGCGGGAATGCAAGGCGCTTCATCACAGTGCTGACATATGTCATGAAGATATGTGACCCTGACCTTGGGAACAGTCCCCCTGACCATGTCAGTAATTTTCATCCAGAAGTGCCCGGTCCCGGGCTGAGGCTTGGCATAGGGAGTCCAGTCGTTACCGACATGCTCGTCCTTACAGGCAAGCACGCAGTTGTAACAACCATTGCAAATGTCGTAGTTGATAATCAGGGCCTTACCCATTATTTACCTCCTTCAACCCAGGCCTCTAAGCCGGGACCCGCATACGGGTGCAAGGGACGCTCAAAGGCTTCTGGATACTTGCGCCTGAGCGCTTCCATGTCGGTTTTCTCGACTTGTGCCAGGAAGCCGCTGACTGCATGGCCAACTGCATTCTTCGAAGTGGTGTTGCGGGGCACGATAGTGTTGATGGCACCACCACGATCGATCTCCCCAAGGGCAATTGGGTCCCATTTCGCACCGTGATCGATATACACCACGCCAGGCATGATGCGCTCGGTGATATATGCGCCCGCCAACACCGTCCCTCGGTCGTTGTAGATTGAGATGACGTCCCCATTCTTAATGCCCCGCTTCTCTGCCTCTGAGGGGTGCAGCCAACCCGGCTGATACTGGTAGCCATCGGGACCCTTTACCGTGCAGGTCTCAATTTCACGTAGCCAAATCATATCCTTGTGCTGTGAGTGCACGGCCCAGCGCGGGTGGTTGGAGCACACAAGCAGTGGGTACTTCTTGGAGCGTTCGGTGCCGATAGTCTCCTCGTGGCTAATGCCTTTTGCAATCCACTTTGGCACCGGTGGCCGCTCCAGATCGTCAGGGAAGTGCTCGGTAAGGCCGGTAGCCTCGAATTCGAGCTTACCGGTCGGTGTCGAAAGCGGATGTTTCTCCGGGTCCTTATAGAATTCGTAAAAGCCGGCGGGCACATCCTCCCAATTATCGGCTGTAGGTACTACATAGTATCCCTTCTCATTAAGCTCCTCCCAGCTAATGAGGTCGGCACAGCGGGAAATTTCCCAGCCGTATTTGATCCAGTCGGGGATAGACTTGCCCTCGGTGTACTCTTCCAACAACCCCAGGCGCTCAGCAAGTTTACATACGATCTCGTAGTCACTGTACGACTCACCGAGAGGCTCTACGCATTTGTGTTCCGGAAACAGCAGGTTGTACTGCCCGCTGAAGATGTCGACGGCGATGTCGTCCTCTTCGAGCTTGGTGTTCACCGGGAGGATGATATCGGCCAGCAAACACTCATTCTCCAGCCATATATGCTGGGCGAACATGAACTCGATATCGGGATGACGCATGGCCCGGATGTAGTCGTTGCCGCAGTTCCAGCATGTGATCCACGACGGTGAGTCGGTCCAGACCATGTGAATCTTAGAGCAACCGTCCGCCGGGTACTTGTAGTGCACGAACTGGTTTTCGCGGGGGGCTGTCTCGGATTCGACGCCATACCAATCGCATTGACCTTCGAGAATAGCCTTCGGTATATAGGTCTTCGGGATAAACGAGGGGTGATTGGTCTCATCCGGATGGCCGCCCCTGTAGGCCTTGCGCAGGTTGGGTACACGTAGGGACCTGGGTTGTGCGTACTGATCCGGCTTGTCAAAAAGTCCCCACTCTATCATCTTGGACTGGTTAACACCCGGCTTGCCAAGTCCCTGCATGGCCAGACAAATATTCTGCAGGCGGGCCGGCTCCGTAGCATAGGGACCACGAATGCCAGGGCCACCATTGCCGATTACCACGGTAGTGCGTTTGCTCGCCCACTCCTCGGCCAGCGCTTTGATTACACGAGACGACACGCCGGTGATGGGCGCCGCCCACTCAGGCGTTTTGGGCACTCCGTCTTCTTCGCCCATGACATAGGCCTCGTACTTCTCGACGCCAACGGCGTGAGTTTTGAGATACTCTTTATCGTAAGTTCCGTTCTTGAACCAGTGATAAGTAATTGCCAGATACATCGCCGCGTCGGTGTTTGGTAGGATCGGTATCCATCGGTCGGCGTGCACGGCGGCAGCATAATTAAGATCGGGGCATACATAAATCTGCTTGATGCCGAGTTCCGTCCACCAGTAGCTCAATCGACTCGGCAATTGGCCTCCCCAGCCCCACGGCGTGGTTTCCTGATCGCAGCCCCAGAAAAGGAGCAGTTCAGCGTTCTTGGCGATATCGTAGAGTAAGTTGCTTTGCTTTCCCTGGCCAACCGGCTCGCAGCCCCAGAAGTGTTTACTCCCCCACCACCAGCCTTCCCAGCTGTCCGGTTGGCGGTTCTGTTGTGTGAAACCACCCCATAGGCGGAGCAGCCTGCGGCCGGCGCCATGGCAGGCCTGCACAACCTTATTCTCTCCGTGCTGGTCGCTCTCATAAAGAAGAGCAGTGGGTCCGTACTTCTCCTTGATGCGATTCATTTCGCTGGCAATGATGTCAAGAGCCTTGTCCCAGGAAATGCGCTTATACTTGCTTATGCCGCGGTTTTGCGGGTTGCGGTTGCCATTGGGATTGAAGTCGACACGCATCATAGGGTAGAGGATACGCGCCGGCGAATAGACACGGTTCTTGTAGGCAATCGAGTATGGCGGCAGCAGCGTCTTCATGCTGGGCTCAAAAATCTTGCCCCTCGATTCCATCTTCCAGGGGTTCATATCTTTGGGATCATACTTCCAATCGTAGTGCATCGGGCGGATACGTATGATTTTGCCATCCTTGACGTCCACCATCGAGGCGTTGGAACCATTCTCAGGTACACCGCAAAAGCTGATATCCCTAATAAGCGTTTGTCCTGTCACATTTAGCATACTGCCTTTCTCTTTGGGTCGTTTTCTAGATTGCTCCTTTTCTACCATCTGTCCCTCCATCGCTCGTATTAGAATTCTGACCAACACAATCCGGAAGGCTGGCACCTCCAGACGAACTGTATTGGACGGTCGATCAGCTCTGTATAGTAGAGTGTAGTTGACTCAGGCCAAGCTTGTCAAGGTTCTGAACGAGTACAGAACCTTGACAAGCTTTCAAAAACAAGGTATAATCCAAATTAGAGGTCTTTGTGTATCGGAGGGAGTCCAAGAGAAATATCAGTTCTTTACATGTTGCCGAAATCTTAACAGTATTCTAACATTCAGGTGTTATCATTATTATGAGGTGGCAAATGGGTAGGGCTTGTCAGAAACTAAATTGCTATCCACGATCGTTATAGGGTCGAAGTTTTCCGCCGGCTCCTTGGTTTCCTTTTGCTCCAGAGTTGCTGCGGCGGGAAACAGAGGTAATTGGCCAGGCAACTACAAGAATCTGGAGTGCAAGGCTTGCGAAATGAGCAAACTAGAATGTAGCAGCCTTGATTCCAAAAGGAGGTGAATAGCGGCGTAAAGAACTATCGAAGTCTAGCAAAACAGAGAAAGAATAATACAGAAAGGAGAAAACAGTTTTGAAAAAGATACTTTTTATCGCATTAGCGGCGGTACTAGCCCTTAGCGTGGGCCTCATCGGTTGTGGAGAGCCAGCGGAGCCAACCCAGTATATCAAAATTGGCCATGTTTCGAGTCTAAACGGCATGTATGCCGGTTTCGGTGCTGGCGCGCTCTTTGGGATAGAGGCGGCTATCGATGATATCAACGATGCAGGGGGAGTAACCGTGGACGGTCAAGTCTATGAGCTGAAACTCTATCTCCGGGAGTCTGAGAGCGATGAGACAGCGGTAGCCGGTCATACCGAGTACCTGATTGACACCAACGGGGTGCACGGTATTGTCGGAGCTTTCATACCCCCGCCGATGGCGGCGCCCCAGGTCCCCGTTGTCGAGACTGCGGGAATACCCCTTCTTCAAACCCCGGGTCCCTATGAGCCCTGGATGGCGATGACGGCGGCGTTTAACGCGACCTACACCTTCACGACCACTTTCCGTATAGCAACCGACCCTGACCCATATGAACCTGGCTACCTGATAAGAGAAATCGGGTTCGAGTTTCACGGTGCGCTAGGTGTCGACAATACAACGCAGATTGTCGGCGTTTTCGCCTCGGATGACGGAGACGGCGCAGGTTGGTACGCACTCATGGGTCAAATGCTGGAAGATGCGGGCTACACTACTTCGACGTGGGATGGCGGCGCGGGCATAGGTAAGTTTGCGATGGGCACTTCGGACTACAGCCCCATATTTAACCAGTGGATATCCGACAATGTCACTGCAATCTGGGGCAACTGCCCGCCCCCGCATTTTAAGGATCTGTGGACACAAGCTTACGCAGCAGGGTTCCGGCCCGAGATCATTTTTGCTGCCCGAGCAGGCCTGTTCTGGTCAGACATGAGTACTCTGGCAGGCGATCTGGCGGTTGGTATCGGTCTGGAGAACTGGTGGCACAACGCATATGATCCTGGTCTTTGCCCCGGTGTTGGTACCACAACACCACAATCGCTCTTTGACAGATGGGTTGCAGACACGGGCGAGCCACTAAACCCCAATATAGGATGGGGCTATGCCAATGTCCAGATCCTGGTTGATGCCATCGAAGATGCCGACTCACTTGATGGGGATGCTATTAGGGCTGCCCTGCTGGCAGGCGAATTCGACACGATAGCTGGCCCCGTTAACTATGACGCAGCAGACCTGAACTCCCTGGTTCCGCTGTACTACTTCCAGTGGTTCAAGAAAGCGGGGGAGTTGATAGGTGAAGTTGTCGTTTCTCATCACGCCTTCCTGAGCACGACGGATACGGCATTTTTAATAACGTATCCATAAGAATGAGGCAGTGTATGAGATAGAGGGAATTGCCTGCGACGGTTTTGTGTGATATAGTGCAAAATCGCGAGCAGGGTTGATAGAGCCGAGATAAGTGAGAGGCTCAGGGAAGTGATACGGTGGCGATTGCCACCGTATCACTTCGTACCGAAGAAGGCGGAGAATTTTGCCAGGCTTTGACACAGACAGTTTAGAGAGGTAATGAAATTGGACGCAGCGGTCTTATCGGTCGACAGGGTAAACAAGCGGTTCGGTGGTATAGTTGCGATTCAAAACATAACTTTTGAGGTTCAGGCAGGTGAAGTTCTGGGTTTGATGGGCCCTAATGGTGCCGGCAAGACGACTCTATTGAATCTCATAGCCGGTGTATATCGCCCTGACTCTGGCAGGATACTGTTTCAGGGTAAGGACATCACACGTTGCGCACCACACAAAACCTGTCATCTTGGAATTGCCAGGACTTACCAGATTCCTCAGCCGTTTACCAATCTATTGGTGCGGGACAACCTTCTGGTAGCGGCAACATACGGGAACAAAAGAGGTGATACATTTGAACTTGATGAAATACTCGACCTTGTAGATTTGTTAAAACAGAAGGATACGATAGCTGGCGATTTAGCAACGGTCAGTCTTAAGAGGCTCGAGCTAGCCAGGGCCCTGGCCAGCAATCCGATATTAATACTGCTGGATGAAGTCGCTGCCGGCTCAACTGAGGCAGAAATCCCACGGATACTGGACATAACAAAACAAGTACGCAAAATGGGCAAGACAATTATATTGGTGGAGCATGTTATGAAAGTGATGGTGGAGGCAGTTGACAGGATCATCGTAATTGACAAGGGGGAGAAAATCGCCGAAGGGACGCCGGGCGAGGTGATGGAGGATGAGAAGGTAATGGCAGCCTATTTCGGTTAGTGTTAGCGATAAGCTTATTGTGGACTGACATGGAAAAGCGTGCTCAGGAAGTATCTCAAGAACCACTGCTGAAAATCAGCAATATAGATGTATTCCAAGGCACTTTCCAGGCCCTGTGGGACGTGTCATTGGAAGTTAAAGCCGGCGAAATAGTCGGTCTTATTGGTGCCAATACCTCGGGTAAATCTACCCTGTTGGACACAATATCAGGTTTGCTGCATCCTGCTAAGGGCAAGATTGAATTTGACGGGCAGGACATCTCCACTATGGAACCCTTCCACATAGTTGAGCTTGGCATCACCCAGGTTCCGGAAGGAAGAGGAATTTTTCCCGACATGAGCGTGCTGGACAATCTCATACTGGGTTCATACAGTAAGAGGGCGCGGTCGAGAAAAAAAGAAAACCTGGAAAACGTTTACCAACACTTCCCGATACTGGAAACGAGGAAGAAACAAATGGCCAAAACGCTCAGCGGGGGAGAGCAGCAGATGTTGGTCCTGGGGCGTGGTCTGATGGCGGACCCCAAGCTAATGCTGCTGGACGAGATGTCTCTCGGCCTTGCCCCTATTATTATTACCAGCCTATACAAAGCGTTACAGGAAATCAGAGAGAGGGGCATTACCATTCTGTTTGTGGAACAAAATGTAAGGCGAAGCCTGCAGGAAGCTGACCGGGCCTATATTCTGGAAGTGGGGCGTGTCACCCTGAGCGGCACTGCGGAGGAACTCCGGGAGGAGGAGGAGGTCAAAAAGGCATACTTCGGCGTATGAATTATGAAGTCCACCAGGATGTGCCATAGATGATAGACATATCAAGTTTAGCTGGCCCGTTGGTAAACGGGATTCTCTGGGGCGGACTGTTCGCTCTGATCGGCATGGGGCTGTCCCTGGTTTTCGGGGTTATGAACTTGATAAACGTAGCCCATGGAGACCTGGTCATACTAGCGACCTACTTCGCTTTCTTTCTTTCGACGGGCTTATTCATGAGGTACAATCTCCCCTTCGATATGGACCCCATTCTAAGCCTGGTCATTATTATACCCGTAATGTTTGGACTCGGTTACGCTATTCAGAAATTTCTCATGAGCCGGGCTTTTAAAGTATCAGCCGAAGCGCCGTTGATAATCGCTTTTGGGATTAGCCTGATAATCCAGAATGTTGCCCTCAGGTTCTGGACTCCGATGTCCAGGAGTTTGACGCCACCTTACGCCCTGGACGCTTTTGTAATTGGCCCAGTTCGCATACGAGTGGTATATGTGATTGCTTTTGTTGCCGCCTTGATTATAGTGTTCCTGCTCCGTGAGTTCTTGAGGAGGACCTACTTGGGCAGGGCTATCAGTGCTACGGCACAGAATAAGAGCGCTGCGCATTTAATGGGGGTAAATACCGGTCGTGTCTATTCCTTCGCCTTCGCTATCGCCATGGCAGTGGCTGCCGTGGCCGGCGTATGCCTCGGTCTGATTTTTTCATTTACGCCAGAAAAGGGAATACAATTTCTCATTATCGCCTTTGGCGTGGTCATAATAGGCGGTCTGGGCAGTATGGTGGGGACATTGCTGGGAGGTATAATCATGGGGCTGGTTATGACTTTCGGCGGCTTTTTCCTCGATACTAATTGGCAGATGCTTCTTGTTTACCTCGTAGTGATTGTAGTATTAGCTGCCAGGCCACAGGGCATACTCGGGCGTTGAGGGAAATATGAAGTTTATTATTTCAGGGTTGGAACGATTCATGAAGCTTACCATTCCCGGGCTGGGACGATGGTCGGTACCCGTGGTAGTGGCTATTGTCGTGCTGGCGGTGCTGCCCCAGGTAGGGATGCCCCGGGCCTGGATCACTTATCTCCTGCAGTTTTTCATGATCCTGACTGTAGCCAATATATGGTCCTTGCATGCTGGCCGCTCCGGCATGATAACTCTGTGCCTTGCGGCGTTTATAGGGTTGGGAGGGTATACCATGACAATCGGTTCATACTTCGGTATTCCCATTCCTCTGGGAATAGTCCTGGGAGGCGTTATAGCTGCCGTGTTTGCCTTCCTCGTCTTCTTTCCTGTCTACAGGCTGAAAGGCGTGTATTTCGCTATTGCGACTCTGGTTTTACCCCAAATACTGCAGTATGTGTTTCTAATATGGGACCCTGTGGGGATCCCACTAATAGGTGGGGGCGCGGGCTACACAGTAATAGGCGGAACTCTATTTAGCCGGATCGATGTTTACTGGATGGCGCTGGCCGTGGCGGCTCTTTCCATGATAGTCATTCTGGTTGTCTCGAAGTCCAAACTGGGATTGGGGCTGGCGGCAATTCGCGATAACGATAATGCTGCTGCGAGTTCCGGGGTAGACGTTTTTCGCTTAAAGCTGTATTCCTTTATCATTGGCGCCTTCGTCGTGGGACTGATGGGGGGTGTATTCTACCTCAGGACCCAGTATATACAGCCGATAACCGCCTTCGCCATAAAGTGGCAAATGACGGCAATTCTCGCCGCCGTCATTGGAGGCTTGCGCATTCAAGGTGGGCCGATTGTTGGGGCGATTATCCTTACCTTCCTGCACTTCTGGCTAGCGGGATACCCCGGCTACAGCATGCTGGTGCAGGGCATAATACTGATCGTCATAATGCTAGCAGTCCCCCAGGGCATTGTGGGCGTCACAGGCAGGCTACGCGGGACACGAGTCCATCGGGCCGCTTCACAATTGGCCACCGGCATAGCAGACCGAATTAAAGGAAAGGGTAACACGTAAGTATTTCCAGAAACGTGACGGGTCTTCTCGCCTATCAGCTTAGTATAATATGGTTTGGTTGGTACAAGAGCCGAGGCTTGGCCTCGGCTCTCACTTCATGGTGGTCTTGGTTCAGGTAACCGGACAAATGAAGTCAGCGGTCCTACTGATAAAGCCCGGAAAATATGCGGTGGCTCAACACCGTTCAGGATACCGGTCTCGACAATGCTCTTTACCACCACCTGAACTGAGGCGCCTGAATCGCAACGGTTGCCAAACGTCAGCTTCCTCATAATAACCATGGGCCTCAAGGAAATCAGAGAGAGGGGCATTACCATTCTCTTTGTGGAACAGAATGTGAAGCGAAGCCTGCAGGAAGCTGACCGGGCCTATATTCTGGAAGCGGGGCATGTTACCCTAGGCGGCACTGCGGGAGAACTCCGGGAGGACGAGGGGGTTAAAAAAGCATACTTCGGAGTATGAAGTTGATCAGGATGCGCGACAAATGACTGTGGAAGTCTTAGCTGGCTGGCTCTGGTCATCGGGATTATATCAATTTTCCTTATGCGGATAATTTTGCGCTCGAAGCTGGGACTGGGGCTGGCCGCTATTCGGGATAGCGATAGGGCTGCGGCTAGTTCCGGGGTGGATGTCTTCAGATTAAAGTTGTACGCCTTTGTCATTGCCGCCTTCGTAACAGGCACAGCCGGGGCTTATCTTTCTTAATAGGAACAGAGAGTCAAATCCCGCTCTCCCTTTAATAAGTGATAGAAAACCTGAAGTAACACTTCAACAGCGCCTGCATTCGCTCAGTAGTCAACCATTTGTGGGTTGACAGATGGCTGCGTGGGTGATAGACTCACAAATGAGACCAGAAAACGAAGCTTCTACAAAATGACCGTGCATTGCGAAAATCGAACCCAAAATCAGAAAACGACATATCCCCGCATTCTCAATTAACAGGATTTTAACATTAATAGCATATAATTATGAGCACATGAGAGTGTAATGAAAGGGGGTGATGAAGCGCAATTCGACGAGATGTAGCTTGTCTAAGATGGCAGAACCAAATCATGAATGAAAGGAGGGATGTGTATGGTTTGATGACAGAAAGATTCGATACAGTTTTAAAAAATTTTAGAAAGGAGGAGAAATAGTGAAGAAAATACTTTTTATCTCGTTAGCAATGATCCTGGCCCTGAGTGTGGGCCTTATCGGCTGTGGCGAGCCCGTGCCGGAGGTGCCAGCAAGCATCAAAGTTGGTCTGGCTAGAGACTTGGATGGACCGCTGGCCGTTTTCGAGTGTGGTTACGGTGGAATAGTTTATCGGTGGTTCGCTGATAAGGTCAACGATGATGGCGGGATCTATTTGAGCGATTATGACACAAGCGTGGACATAGAACTGGTGATACGCGATTTTGACGTTATGACATGGGACCTCGCGGACGTCACGGAAGCCTTAATAGACACAGACGATGTTGACTTTGTATGGGGCGGCCCGGGCACTGACTGTATTTTCACTCAGGCCCCTATCTGCAACGCCGCGGCGAAGGTGCTCATCACCCTCGAGGGCGGTGCTAGCAGCATGATCTCGGACGGGGACATAGATAGCTGGCCCTACGTGTGGGTGAGCTTGAGCTTCTCCGATTGGTACCAGATCCCTGTTCTACATGATATGTTGGTGGCTGAAGTAGGTACCCCGACAGCATACATAACCGAAATTGGAGGGATGGGAGCTACGCACGGCATAGAATATAGAGATGAAACCATAGCTGTATTCGGTGCCGGGAACGTCACTGACGCAGGTTTCCACAGCTATGACCTGTTCGCCAATCCGGGTGAAGCAGATGCGATAATCTTGGCCGCTGAAGCCGCTTACAATGCGACACCTTATGATATCTTCTGCGCATATACCTATCCCTGGAATGTCGCTGCGCTTACTATCGCATTGATGGGCAGCAACTTCAACCCGCCGGCTATCCTATTCGGACCGGGCGGCAATTCCAATGACCGCCCTGTTAGCTTCGGGCCATATGTGGAAGGAACAATGAGCTTCATCGTAGCCGACAATTACACGTCAACTGCGATCTCTGACGTGTATACTGAACTTGCGGCGCAAGCAGAGGCGGACTGGGATGACTCCGGCCTGTCATGTGCCCAAGGAGACTTGGTCACTGGCTGGGACGCTCTCGACTACTGGGGCCAGCCTTGCTACGTTGCGGCGCTGGAGATATGGGCGGCGGCTGTAGAGGATGCCGGGAATCTTGACTCAGCCGATGTAAGGGATGCCCTTGCTGCGTTTAGCTCTGGGAGCCCGGCCACCACGGTCCTTGGTAACGCCTGGTTCACAGTATTCGGAGGTGGCTATGGTGGTGGAATCCTAGCTTACGAATGCCACCCCGGAGAGATTGGCCAGTGGCAAAGTGGGGAGTATAGAACCGTAGGAGGTAACGACCCTACTACCGCGTTCAACTACCCCATGACGGGCAGCTGGTTCTGGCTGCTGGACTAGGAGGACAAGACTACTTAAGGCAAGGAGTCTAGAATAGAAGGCAGGCTGTCTAGAAGAGATATCGGGTTAGATTCCCGGGGTGTCTTTGTAGGCAGCCTGCTTTTGCGTGTGTCAAGAACAAACAAGAAGAGATAACGAGTCAGCGTCATGGCAGAGGCAGAGAGACTTTTAGGCTTAACCGTAATCGGTGTATTGGCGGGCGGAGTGTACGGCTTGATGGCTGTGGGCTTGAGTTTGCAGATTGGTGTTTGCCGGGTGCTAAACATCACCCATGGCGAATTTGTTATGCTGGGAGGTGTGCTCACCTTTACCCTCATTGAGCTAGGGATTAATCCGCTGGTGGCACCGGCTATCATCGGTCCTATTTTGTTTGGCATCGGTTTTTTGCTTCAAGCAACTCTGTTCAGAGGTGTTAAAGTCCGGGCGCCGTCACCAGCTGCCTTCGAGGGCAACGCTTTGCTGGCCGCCTTCGGTGTCATGTACATCATCTCGTCCATAGCCCGGATGAGATATGGTACCCGGTCGCTGTCAACTCACTATTTAACCGATAGTGTGTCGTTTTTAGGGGTTAACATTCAACTTAACCTGATCGTAGGCTTTGCCATTGCTGCGGCCTTAGGCATAGCTGTTTATCTCTTTTTGAGCCGCTCTCGGATGGGAAGAGCAATCAGGGCCACGGCTGAAGACGAGCCGACGGCGGAACTGATGGGGGTAAATACCAACACGATTCTGGCTCTTTGTTTCGGGCTGGGAGCGTTGCTGGCGGGCATTGCTGGCACACTGATCAGCCTGAGAACTCAAGTTAACACAGGTATCGGCTTTAATAATACCATAATCGCCCTCATTGTCGTCACCCTGGGTGGATTGGGTAGTATCCCGGGTAGTTTTATTGCCGGAATCATAATTGGTATCGTTTCCATGCTGGTGGCTGGCCTTTGGGAGTCGATTCTTATTGTGCCTGTTTATTACGCAATGCTCATGGTCTTGTTGCTGGTGAGACCAACAGGCATTTTCGGGAAGAAGTAAAGGAAATGAATGTAACCCGGTTATTTACCACACATAGAAAGTCACTGTTGGTGGGATTTCTCATTCTGCTCATAGCCTTTGTGCTCACCTTTCCCCTGTACAGTGGGGCATATCCTACCCGCATACTGACTACCATGCTTATGTATGCCATCCTGGCGGTGAGCTGGGCCATGTTTTCCGGCACGACCGGTTACATGTCATTAGCGCCGGCGGCATTTTTCGGAACAGGGATTTATGTTACGGCCCTGCTGCAGGACTATCTGCCCTTCCCTATTATTATAGTCGTCGGAGGTCTCATCAGCTTTGCACTTGCTCTTTTACTTGGACTGGTAACACTGAGGCTGAAGGGCATTTATTTTACCATCTTCAGCTTCGGGCTCGTTGTGTTCATTG
The DNA here is from genome assembly GCA_030606765.1 of Dehalococcoidia bacterium. The sequence goes on along the minus strand of JAUWFX010000006.1, from coordinate 14,413 downwards.
CCAATGTTATCAACTACGTGGAGGCCGCGGTACTAGGCAGGCATGGTTGGCATTTCATCCAGATAGATCGCACAACGGTTCTTTATACAATGCTCGGCCTGGCCGTGGTGACGGTGCTCGCCATTTATTTTATCAGGCGCTCCAGATTGGGATTGGCTATGCAGAGCATCGGTGGGAACGAGGAAGCGGCGGAACACATGGGTATCAATACTACCAGGACAAAAGTCCTGACCTTTGCCATCAGCGCCATTTTCATGGGGGCAGCCGGGGTAGTCCATGGGCATTCTATTCCTTATTCTAACCCTGATATTGCCTTCAACGTGATCTACTCTTTCATACCGATAGTGGCGGCGGTGTTTGGTGGCATGGGACAGCTTTATGGTCCGGTAGTGGGTGCCCTTGTTTTTGGCTACTTAGAAAAAACGCTAAGAGTCGAATGGGCCACGTATTTTACGCTCGGTTTTGGCATTATAATGGTGGCGGTTGTCCTATTCCTGCCCAATGGATTAATAGGGCTGGTGCCAATGTTGCGGGAGAAACTGGGACCGTTGATTTCGAAGTTACGGAAAAGAAGCGAAACGGGGCAACATGCGAATACTTGAAGGGCAAGGAGTAAGCAAGTATTTCGGGGGGTTAGCGGCGGTATCCAATGTTGACTTCTATGTTGACCGGGGCGAAATCCTGGGGCTGATCGGTCCCAATGGAGCTGGTAAGACAACGCTGTTTAACTTAATATCGGCGGCTTTGCCTATTAGCTCAGGGGAAATAAGATTTAAGGGAAACAAGCTCAACGGCTTAAAGCCCCATCAAATCTGCCGGATGGGAGTGAGTAGAACCTTCCAAGAAACGAAAGTTTTCAGCAATATGCTGGTCCTTCAAAATGTATTGATAGGGGCATTCTTCGGGACGCCGACCCGTGTATCAGGAGCAGATGCCGCCAGAGAAGCTAGCCAGGCATTAGATTTTGTTGGATTGTCGGCAATGAGTACGACTCCAATCCAAGACTTAACCCTGGTCAGCCAGAAGCGTGTCGAAGTAGCCAGAGCACTAGCTACCAAGCCAGAATTGTTGTTACTTGATGAGTTAATGGCCGGTCTAAATCCCGCAGAGGTAAGCGAGGCTATGGAGCTGGTGACAAAGATTCGGGATACAGGGATTACCATTATCATGGTTGAGCATGTCATGAAGGCAATCATGGGCATATGTGAGCGGATTATAGTGCTCCATCACGGTGAGAAGATTGCTGAGGGAACACCACGGGAGATTACAGCCAACAAGAAAGTTATCGAGATATACCTGGGGGAGTCGGCTCATGCTGGAAGTTAGCAATCTGAATGTTTTTTATGGCAAGTCTCAAGCCTTACGGGATGTTTCCTTGAAAGTCAGTGAGGGAGAAATAGTGGCTCTGGTTGGCGCTAATGGCGCCGGTAAAACGACACTGCTTAATACTATATCCGGTCTGCTGCGTCCAGCTTCAGGTAGTGTGGAGTTTCTTGGTCAGAGAATAGATGGGTTAGCACCTTATAAAATTATGAACCTGGGTATTTGCCAGATACCCGAGGGCAGAAAGCTTTTTAGTGACATGACAGTGGGGGACAACCTGGAGATGGGGGCGTATTCCTCTAAAGCCTGGGGGAAGAGGAAAGAGACGCTCGAGCAGGTCTATCAAGTTTTCCCGGTACTAAAAGAAAGGCGAAGGCAATCAGCTAAGAAATTAAGCGGTGGTGAAGGGCAAATGGTAGCCATCGGTCGGGGCTTAATGTCCAGTCCCAGGCTGTGCATGTTTGATGAGCCGTCGTACGGTCTGGCACCGAAATTACTATCGGAAGTCCTCGGGGTCATAAAGCACCTGCGTGAGCAGGGAATCACCATCTTGGTGATTGAGCAAAATGTCCGAAACACTCTTGAAGTAGCCGACCGGGCCTACGTGCTGGAGAACGGGCGGATTGTCTTAGAGGGAAAAGGCAAAGACCTTCTACAAAATGAACAGGTAAAGACAGCCTATCTAGGGGTATAGCTTAGCTGATGAGAGGCGTCATCTCTAAATAATGACAAATGACAAAGCTCAAATGTCAAATAAAGCTCAAAACCCAAATGACAAAAAGAAGTATGACCTTGAAGAACGAACTGCCCAATTCGGTGAAGCAATTATTGAACTTGTAAAGACTTTCCATCACGATTCTATTAATAGTCCCCTTATCAATCAAATAGTAAGAGCAGCAACCAGCATCGAGGCAAACTACATGGAAGCGGACGGGGCAGAATCCAAGAAAGATTTCCAACATAAAATTTCTATCTACTATTCTCTTCAATTCTTTTGCCCAGGAAGAAGTAGTTTTGGCGTTTAAGTATTTGGATTTTGGTATTTAGATTTGTTTATTCGAGGTGAATTGAGCAACCCCGATAAAATCGGGGAACTACGGATTAGAAATAAGACAGCAAGGAGGCGAAATATGGCACGAGGTTATATGGGGAAAGTTCTGTTTGTGGACCTTTCCAAGAATAAGCTAAAGGATGAGGCACTCGACGAAAAGCTTTGCCGCCAGTTCATTGGAGGCTATGGCATCGGCGCCAGAATCATCTTCAGCCGACAAAAGGCGGGTGTTGACCCACTGGGACCGGATAATACACTGGGCTTCCTGACCGGCCCATTTACCGGGACCTCGGCACTTTCGGGCACGAGGTTCACCGTGGTTGGGAAATCACCGTTGACCGGGGGCTGGGGCGATGCCAATTCCGGTGGTTACTTCAGTGCTTTCCTGAAGTTCGCCGGCTACGATGCCGTTTTCTTTACCGGCATATCGTCAAAGCCAGTTTACCTCTTTATCAATAATGGTAAAGCCGAGCTGAGGGATGCTGCCCATATATGGGGGAAGGACACTTACCAGACCGAAGAGATACTCAAATCCGAACTGGGCAAGGATGTGGAGGTAGCTTGCATTGGCCCATCAGGTGAGAAACTCTCTCTTATCTCGGCGGTTATAAACAGGGCCAGAACCGCAGCCCGTTCCGGTCTGGGTGCCGTGATGGGATCAAAGAAGCTTAAGGCGGTGGCGGTGAAGGGCAAAATGAAGGTCCCTCTAGCCGATGAAGAAAAAACCAAGGAATTAAGAAAAAAGTGGCAGGCTGAACTGGGAGGACATATCGGCTGGTTAAAGCCGTTCGGCACGTCTTTCCTCGTTGATATCGGCGTTCAGAGTGGTGATTCGCCGGTTAAAAACTGGACAGGAGTAGGGGCTATTGACTTTCCAGATTTTCAACCCTTAGCAAAAGAGGCTGTGATTGAGCGTACGGATAAGAAGTTCGCCTGTTACATGTGCCCCATCGGATGCGGAGGATACATGAAGGCAGGGACCGGAGAGTATAAATATGCCGCCGGTGCCCGTAGACCAGAATATGAAACGACTGCCATGTTTGGCACCAATTGTCTCAATAACAACCTGGAATCGATAATCAAGGCAGGCGATATTTGCGATCGCTACGGAATTGACACGATCTCGGCCGGGGCTGCTATCGCCCTGGCTATTGAATGCTTCGAGAAGGGACTTATTACCAAGGCCGACACCGGTGGTATCGAAATGACCTGGGGCAACCATAAATCTATCGTTGCCATGACCGAAGAATTGGCTAAAAGAGAAGGTTTCGGTGCCGTGTTAGCCGATGGAGTAAAGGTGGCAGCGGAGAAGATTGGCAGGGGCGCCGACAAATACGCCATACATGTTGGGGGGCAGGAGCTTCCGGCACATGACCCGAAGCATGCGTTTTACTTTGCCACCAGCTACCGGCTGGACCCGACTCCCGGTCGTCATTTTGTGGGCTCAGAGTTGTCGGATGCACCCGCATATCCTTCAGGACTGCTGCCTAAATTCGACTTAAAGTCCTTTTCCGGCAGGGGAGAAGCGCGCAAGAGAGGCAGCAATTTCCACCAGGCCGTGGTTTGTACCGGGACGTGCCTGTTCGTGTTCTGGGCTTTTCCCAATGTTGACCCTATCGCTGATTTTATGAGGGCGGTTACCGGCTGGGAGATAACCGATGACGAATTGCTTAAGACGGGGGAGAGAATTTCCAACATCCGGCAGGCTTTCAATATTCGAGAGGGGTTGAACCCGCTGGAGTTCAAGGTCCCCGACAGGGTTCTGGGCAGACCACCGCTAAAGGAAGGTCCCGTGGCTGGAGTAACTGTTGATGAGGACACCATGATCAAAGAGTACCTTACAGCCATGGATTGGGACCTCAAGACAGCCAAGCCCAGTAAGAAGAAACTGCTGGAACTGGGGCTGACAGACGTGGCTCAAGAACTCTGGCCTTAGCAGGGGCAATTCACGGCGGCAGACCTGTGCGGCAACAGTGACTACTTAAACTAGAGCAGATGGGAGGGCTTCCGTTGCCTATATCATCACGGTTCCGCCATCAACATAGATGATCTGTCCCGAGATCATATCCGAGGCAGCTGAGGCTAAAAACAGGACTGCCCCCGCCGGGTCAGTTCGCTCTAAACGTTGGTGAATTGACTGTTCCCCGGTGGCAATCTCAAATATTTTGTCGCTATTCGTCTGGCCTAGACTGGCTTCAGTAGCCACGTATCCCGGGGCAACAGCGTTGACATTAATACCGGAGGGACCCAGAGCTCTGGCCAGGGCGTGAGTTAGTATGTAAATCGCTCCTTTGGTACAGGAATATGGCAAAAAGAGTTGAGCCGCGGGGACTCTGGCAACATTAGATGCGATATTGATAATCTTACCCTTTTTCTGCTTTATCATCAGGGGAGCTATGGCTTTACAGACCACCCATGTTCCTCTTACATTCACCACAAACATCTGATCCCACTCCTTCACCGTCCAGGCATCCCAGGGTTGGGCATTGACGCCATACCATATAGCAGCATTATTGATGAGGATATCGACTCTGCCATACTGCTTCATAACCTTTGCGGCCATCTTCTCACCAGCGTCTTCGCGCGAGATATCAGCCTCCATGATTGCTACTTCCCCGCCTTTAGCCTTTACCTCGTTAACCGTGCCCTGAGCCCTTTCCAGACTAGTAGTAGTTAATAGCAATTTGGCTCCTTCCTCAGCAAACCTCAAGGCGAAGGCTTTCCCCATACCACGACTGGCACCGGTTATAATAGCTACCTTGTCCTTTAATACTCCTGGCATATCTCCCTCCTTTTAATTTTTCAGTCTGCTTATAGTAAAACGCATAATGCTGAAAACTCAAGCTTTAAAGGCCGAGCTACCCACATAACCTTTGACGTTCCCTTTTTCAAATTCACCCAGAATAATCTCAGTGGCCAACATAGCTGTTTCCATAATAACACAGCCTTTTGTGATTCCCAGGAATTCCGCACCCATGTCATCGCGTGTTAAATCCCACGCTTTTCCAAAAAATTTCCTCTGGACATCCTTACAGAGTAGGGAATTATATTTCTGGTAATACTTAGGCAGAAGAGCATTCCGAACGGTAGCGCAATTCTCACGGAAACCAGCCTCATCGAAGGTCTCCCGTTGAATTCCCAAAGCCAAGCCAACCGCCAAAGCACCGCTTGCTACGGCGGCACAGGTACCATCTCCACTCAAGCCAACACCGCCAGTGAGAACACATACCCCAGAAAAAAGCCTGTCTTCCATATCCGTGGGAATAATCTCCAGGCCACCCCATCTCAGGGCATCAATTACTGCCAAAAATGTACACTGGCCGCAACCCTTGTATTTTGCTTCATATTCTATAGCCAGTTCGTTGGATTTCTGGATAATCTCGCCCTTAGTCTTTGTGAGCTTGACCATAATTATCCTGCCTCCCTTTCCACTTTAAGTTGCCCGCATTGTATCATGAACAAACAGCTTCCTGTCAATCTGCGTCAGTTTGCGACCAATAGGTAGAAAAATTCCTGTGCCGTTGTTATAATTCGTTTTCAAAGAGCATTAACGCCACCGGACTATAGAGTCCAATACAGGTATAGGAGGGAAACAAAGATGGCTAAAGACCTAGTCAACACGCTAGCTGATTTGAAGGAGCAAGAGGCTATTAAGATTGTGAAAGACAGGCTGAGTGCCGGTGAAGACCCGCTCGAGATTCTGGGAGATGCCAGAAAGGGCATGGAAATCGTGGGCCAGCGCTTTGCCAGCAGCGAGTATTTCATACCTGACCTTGTATACTCCGGTGAGATACTGAAAACAGTAACCGAACTGGTCAAGCCCAAGCTAACCAAGACGGCAGAGAGCAAGAAGCTGGGCAAGATCGTTTTCGGCACTGTTGCCGGGGATATACATGACATCGGCAAGGACATCGTCGTCTTTATGCTTGATGTCAATGGCTTCGAGGTTCATGATCTCGGCGTGGACGTGCCGGCGCAAAAGTTTGTGGAGAAGATAAAGGAAACCGGCGCCCCTATTGTGGGCTTAAGCGGCTTTTTAACCCTGGCTTTTGATTCCATGAAACAAACCGTGGAAGCCATGAAAGCTGCCGGCTTACGAGACAAGGTAAAAGTCATGATTGGCGGCGGCCAGATGAGTGATGAGATAAAGAATTATACTGGCGCTGATGCCTACGGCAAGGACGCCATGGCCGGAGTTACCCTAGCCAAGAAATGGATCGGTGTCGGCTAACAATCCCCATATAATCTACAGGAGGCAATAAAATGGAAAAACAATGGGAAGATATGTCCTCGGATGAAAAGCAGGAGGAAATGTTCAACCGCTGGCTTTCGCCGAAAGACCCGCAGGGAAACGACCTTAAATTCCAGAGCCCCCAGGCCGAGAAGGCTTTCAAGGATAGGATAACCAGGATAAAAGACGCCATTCAAATGAAGAAATTGCCGGACAGGGTGCCGGTTTTTCTCGCTCCTAACTTCTTTCCCGTTTATTATGCTGGAATAACCCCACAGGAATCTATGTATGACTACGACAAATGCTGTAGGGCATTCAAAAAATTTGTCCTGGACTTTGATGCAGATGTGAACCCTGGCGCAGTAGGTCCTGGTCCGGGGAAAGTCTTTGAAATCCTCGACTACAAGCTATATTCCTGGCCAGGTCACGGAGTCCCGCCTGAGCAATCATATCAAGCCAATGAAGGCGAATACATGAAGGCGGATGAATATGATGCCTTAATTGATGACCCGTCAAATTTCTTCAGCAATACCTATCTGCCGCGTGTATTCGGCACATTAGAAGGTTTCAAGATGCTCCCTACTCTCACCGGCATACTCGAAATATACGGGGTTGCCTTTAATTTCATCCCCTTTGGTCTACCCCCCGTTCAAGCTACCTATAAGGCTCTTTTTGAGGCTGGTGCTGAAGCCCTGAAATGGGCAGGGGCTATGGGTGCCTCTAATACGGAGATTAGCGCCGCCGGATTTCCGGGCCTGTGGGCCGGATTTACCAAGGCACCTTTTGATGTAATTGGCGACACCCTCAGAGGGACCAGAGGAATAATGCTGGATATGTACCGCCAGCCGGAAAAACTCCTCGAAGCCCTGGACAGGATGACCCCAATCATGATTAAGATGGGGGTAGGCGCTGCAAAGATGAACGGAAATCCGCTAATATTCATGCCTCTGCATAAGGGTGCTGACGGTTTTATGTCTGATGAGCAGTTTAAGAAATTCTACTGGCCCACCTTCCGAAAAGTCATGATGGGCTTAATTGCTGAGGGAGTAGTACCAAATCCTGCGGCTGAGGGGAAATGGACCACGCGCCTGGAGGTTATGCAGGACTTACCTAAGGGTAAGACCCTATGGATGATGGACCAGAGCGATATGTCCAAAGCCAAGAAAACACTGGGCAAGGTTGCCTGCATGTACGGCAATGTGCCCTCCGACATACTAGCCGTAGGTACCCCCCAGCAGGTTAAGGACTACGTCAAGAACCTCATTGATATTTGCGCCAAGGGCGGTGGCTTTATCGTGAGCAATGGGGCATTCTTTGACCAGGCAAAGGCAGAAAACGTCCACGCGGTGGTTGACACCACCAAGGAATACGGCGTATACAAATAGCTACCTAACAGGCTGTGGTGGTAACATAAGAGCAGAGGAGAGGCTGGGCTATGCCCGTAATCCGTGATATTCCCTTGAGATTGAAGACCAGTGAGGTGCTGCGGCGGCAGGGACTGGGGGGAGGAGCTAAAGTCAGGCCTGAGATGAAATTTTTAATTCGGGAACTGCTCGCTAGTCTCAAGAAGTCTCGCCTGCTGGAGCCAGCAGTGGCTTATGAGTACTATACGGTAAAGAGTATGAACGACAGTCAGATATCGCTGGATGGTGATAAAGCTATAAACGGCCCACTACTGCCGGCAACCTTCCCCGAGGCGAAGGAGCTTGCCGTCATTCTTATCACCATCGGTCCCAGGCTGGAAAAACAGGTGACAGACTACAGCAAAAACAGCGCAGCTCTACAAGGGATGATTCTGGACGGTATCGGCAGCACCGCCGTAGATATGATGGCTCTGGAAGTCTTCAGGCGTCTCGCCAGTGAGGTCTCATCTCGGGGTTATGAGATAAACAGCCCGGTTAACCCGGGTATGCCCGGTTTTCCCTTGACTGAGCAGTGGAACCTGTTGAGATTGGTCAACGCAGATGAAATCGGAGTGAGACTGACCGCTTCGGGAGTGCTGGTCCCCCGCAAATCGACTTCCATGGTCATGGGAATAGGACCACAAATGACAAGGTGGACACAGGCTGAAGTCTGTGCCCGCTGCAGCCTCAGGGAAACCTGTCACTATAAAGTAACAGAATAGGAAGAAAATGGCTGATTTCACCATTGATTTTGAGCCGGTAGGTCGAAGAGGGGAGTGTCAAAAGAATGATTCTCTTCTAGGTTGTGCTCGCCAGCTCGGCGTGGGTATCAACAGCATGTGTGGGGGCGAGGGAATATGCCACTCATGCAAGGTGCAAGTTCTAAGCGGCACTGTCTCCAAACCAACGCCCAACGAACATGAAGTATTTACCTCACAAGAACTGAAGGAGGGGTGGCGCCTAGCCTGCCAGACCTATCCCACCAGCGACTGCAAAATAGCTGTGCCTGCTGAGTCAATGACTACCCCACAGCGGCTCCAGGTGGAGGGATTGGAGGTAAGAGTCCCCCCCGAGCCAGCGGTTCAAGCCTACTCCCTGCGACTAGTAGCTCCGTCCCTGTCGGCACCGCAGGCTGATGCCGACCGCCTGCTTAAGGCACTAAACAAACAGCACAAGCTGCGATGTACCAAGATTGATATTGGTGCCCTACGCACCATATCTGACCAATTACGGTCCTGGAAGTGGAAAAGTCAGGCTGTAGTCCGTAATGGCGAGGTGATAGCCATTCACCCCCCAAAAAGCCGCCAGTTGGGGCTAGCTATAGACCTGGGCACTACCAAGGTTGCCGGCTACCTGGTTGACCTCAGCGACGGCCAGACTTTAGCCGCCAAGGGGATAATGAACCCCCAAATTAGCTATGGAGAAGACATCATCAGCCGTATAACCACTGTCGTTCACTCGCCGGATAATGCGGCAGCGTTACAGAAACTGGCGGTTGATGCCATCAACGAGCTTTGCACTGACCTCTGTGCTGAGGCTGGTGCCAAACCTGAAGAAATTTTGGAGGCAGTGGTCGTCGGCAATACTGCCATGCACCACCTTTTCCTCCGCCTGCCGGTAAAACAGCTTGTGCTCACTCCCTTCGTGCCTGCCGTCAGCCAGGCATTGGAAGTCAGGGCTGGGGAGTTGGGGTTAAATATTGCCCCTGGGGCATACGTACACCTGCTGCCCAACATCGCCGGCTTCGTTGGCGCCGACCATGTGTCCATGTTGCTGGCAACAGATGCCTGGCAAGCGAAAGAAACAACGGTGGCTCTGGACATCGGGACTAACACCGAGGTCTCTCTAATCTATAAGAGGAAGATAGCCACCACCTCCTGTGCCTCCGGACCTGCCTTTGAAGGCGGTCATATCAAGTACGGCATGCGGGCAGCCACAGGAGCTATTGAACGCCTGCGCATAGATGGCGATAAAATCCAGTACCAGACCATCGACGGGGCGTCGCCGGTCGGCATCTGCGGGTCGGGCATACTTGATGCATTAGCCCAGCTTTATCTGGCTAAGATTATTGATAAGGGTGGCAGGATAACAGACAATCGACCTCGCGTTCGCGCCTACAAGGGACAGCACGAGTTTATATTGGTCAGTAAGGAGGAGCGGAAAGGAAAGCCAGCCATCACCATCACCCAGACTGACATACGAGAACTGCAGTTGGCTAAAGCCGCCATTCGTACCGGTATTCAGGTGCTTCTGGAAACGAGCGGCTGCTTTGAAGACGATATCAAGCAGGTGATAATTGCCGGAGCTTTTGGCACATACATCGATGTAGCCAGTGCGGTGACAATTGGCATATTGCCACCACTACCCCTAAATCGCTTCCGGCAAGTGGGCAACGCTGCCGGCATGGGAGCCAAGCTGGCTCTGATTTCCCTTAAATCTCGGGCTAAGGCACAGGCTGTCGCCTCCAGAGTTAGTTATATTGAATTAGCCAGCACCCCTAGCTTTCAGCCAACATTTATGCAGGCAAGTTATCTGGGAAGATACCGGATTATAGACGGCAAGAGGGAGGAAATAGATTGATGGAAACAAAAGTATCAAGCCCAAGCAAGGAAGTAATCATTGGTGATAACCAGCCCACAGTGCTTATCGGCGAGCGTATCAATCCCACGGGCAAGAAAAAGCTAGCCGAGGCTCTCAAGGCCGGCGACCTGGAGATTGTGCGCAAGGAAGCCTTGGCTCAAGTGCAAGCCGGGGCAGACATTCTAGACATCAATGTGGGAGCATTCGGCGTCGACGAGGTAAGCGTGCTGCCCAAGGCGGTGCAGGCAGTAATGGAAACCGTAGATACCCCCCTATGCCTTGATAGTTCTAACCCCGATGCCCTGGAAGCGGCGCTCAAGGTCTACAAGGGTAAGCCGCTGGTTAACTCAGTTACCGGTGAAGAGCACTCCCTGAAAAGAATCCTGCCCCTGATCAAGAAATATGGGGCTGCGGTCATCGGTATGGTGCAGGATGATGAGGGTATCCCCAAGGACGCTGAACGAAGGGTACGGATTGCCCATAAGATAGTGGAAAAAGTCGAGGCGGCAGGTATATCCCGTGAGGACCTAGTCATTGATTGCCTCGCTTTCGCGGTAGGAGCTGAACCTAGTTCTGGAGTAGACATCATAGAAGCCATCCGGCGGATTAAGGCCGAACTGGGTGTGAACATGACAATGGGTGCCAGCAACGTGTCTTTCGGCTTGCCTGACCGCGGACTGCTTAATAACGCCTTCGTCGTCACGACTGTTGCAGCCGGTGCCACCTGCCTCATTGCGGATGTGGCCAAAGTGCGCCCAATTATTCTAGCTGCCGAGCTTGTGCTCGGCCGTGACCAGCGCGCCCGACGCTATATTGCAGCGTACCGGCAGCGCCCGAAGCAAGAGAAACAATAAGAAGTAAATCACAGGGAGGAAAGAATGCCAACAAGGAATATATTAAGCGAGCTAAGTCGATACAAAATAGGTACCTTCGCGAAAAATAAGAAGATGCTCCTGCCAGCCCTACTCGCTATCTTCCTGGTCTTCAGCTTGCTTCTTCCTGCTTCGGTAGCGGGAACTTCAGCAACCGTGCATCTGCCAGATGACCATGCGATTACTCATTCGGCGGTATATCGCCTCAGCGCTGCTTCCGCAATGGCGCTGAATACGCATTCTGTTACGGGGCAAGGGCAAGTAACGCCCATGGTTGCCGCAGGTTATGGTCACACGGTGGGACTTAAAGCCGATGGCACCGTGGTCGCTATGGGAGTCAACGACTACGGGCAGTGCGATGTCGGCAATTGGACGGACATCATCCGGGTCGCCGCAGGCGGCCAGCACACGGTGGGGCTTAAAGCCGATGGCACTGTGGTCGCTGCGGGAAGCAATGGCTACGGACAGTGTAATGTCGGCAACTGGACGGACATAATTCAAGTCGCCGCTGGCATCTATTACACGGTGGGGGTTAAAGCCGACGGCACTGTGATCGCCGCAGGAGATAACCTCGGCGGGCAGTGCGATGTCGGCGACTGGACGGACATCATCCAGATCACTGGAGGGTTTTTTCACACGGTGGGGCTTAAAGCCGATGGCACTGTGGTCGCCGTGGGATATATTGGCAGTGGACAGAGCGATGTCGAGGACTGGAGGGATATCGTCCAGGTCACTGCCGGCAGCTATCACACGGTAGGGCTTAAAGCCGATGGCACCGTGATCGCCACGGGAGACAAGTCCTCCGGGCAGTGTAATGTCAGCGACTGGACGGATATCATCCAGGTCGCCGCCAGATGGGAGCACACGGTGGGGCTTAAGTCTGACGGCACCGTGGTCGCCGTGGGAAAGAACAATAACGGGGAGTGCGCTGTCGGGGGCTGGACGGACATCATCCAGGTCGCCGCTGGCCTAGCTCACACGGTGGGACTTAGGGCCGACGGCACTGTGGTTGCCATGGGAAAGAGCTACTACGGGCAGTGCGATGTCAGCGGCTGGGCGGATATCAGCCGACTTGCCACAAGCAGTTATAACACAGTGGGGCTTAAGTCCGACGGCACCGTGGTCGCCGTGGGATGGAATGGCTACGGGCAGTGCAATGTCGGGGGCTGGACGGACATCATCCACGTCTCCGCAGGTTATGGTCGCACAGTGGGGCTTAAGTCCGACGGCACCGTAATCGCCGTGGGACGGAACGACCACGGGGAGTGCAATGTCGGCAACTGGACGGACATCGTCGGGGTCGCCGCAGGCTCCATGCACACGGTGGGGCTCAAGAACGACGGCACCGTGGTCGCTGTGGGAGATAACCAATTCCAGCAGTGCGATGTTGGCAACTGGACGGACATCATCCAGGTCGCCGCAGGCTCCAGGCACACGGTGGGGCTTAAGAACGATGGCACGGTGGTCGCTGTGGGAACCAACGAGGACGCGCAGTGCTTTGTCAATGAGTGGACAGGCATCACCCAGGTTGCCTCAGGTGGTAGTCACACGGTGGGGCTTAAGAACGACGGCACGGCGGTCGCTGTGGGAAACAACTATTACGGTCAGTGCAATATCGGGGGCTGGACGGATATCATCCAGGTTACCGCAGGCAGTTATCAAACAGTAGGGCTTAAGGCCGACGGCACCGTAATTGTCGTGGGAAGCGACGCCGGTGGGCAATATGTCATTAATAGCTGGACGGATATCACCCAGGTCGCTGCGGGCAGCTATCACACGGTGGGGCTTAAGGCCGACGGCACCCTAGTCGCCGCAGGCCCTGATATCGAGCTCGCCAAATGGAATCTGGGAGTTGTCGAGTATGCCCTCACCATCTCCAGCACTCCTAACGGTTCTGTTATCACCCCTGGCGAAGGGGTATTCACCTATAATGGCGGGATGGTAGCCCGTGTGGTTGCCGAGCCCGAGAGGGGCTACCGCTTTGTCAACTGGACTGGTGATGTGGACGCCATCGTCAATGTGAGAGCCGCTACAACCATCGTCACTATGCATGGCGACTACGCCATAACCGCCAACTTTGCGCTCAGCTGGCTGCTGATCGGTGGGATTATAGCAGCAGTGGTGGTGGTAGCGGGACTGGCGATTTTCTTCGTGCGTAGAAGGAGAGCTACCCGGACAGAAAGGCAAGGCCGAAGGAGAACTGCCCGGAAAAAACACTGAATTGAGCTTTCAGCCCTTACCTCCACCACTACGCTTCATCAGACTCGCCATGACTTCCGTGACAAGATTTCTACAAAATGTCAGAACATGACAGATATGCGACTGGCCAGCCTATTGGATGTGGAAATTAATTGCTGAGCCGCTCCCTTGAATCAGCATAAATATAATAAAAAGTACCCACCGGGTGACTCGAACGCCCACGCATTTCAGCACATGGTCCTAGGTCATGCTCATCTGCCGATTCCGACACTTCCGTGATAGGAAACCACTTAATACAATAGCATTTTACGAGAGTCGCCTCAAGCTATCCTCAAACTTCACTGACCTAGCAAGTGCTACAATTAGGATTAAGATGTATAATATACTTGACAAGAATTGTGCGTTCAAAGGAGGGATAAGTGGTGAATCAGGCCAGTCAGTGGTACAAATTACAGTATCCAGAGTGTTTCGTTAATGAAGAGCTACGAATGATGCAAAATACGCTTGCCGATTTTGTCGACAAGGAGATTATGCCGGTCCGTGATAAGATTGATGATGATGTAACACATGAAGAAATAATTACTCCCATCTTGAAAAAATTACAGGTAGGTCTTGGCTACCAGAAAAACAAAATACCCAAAGACTTCGGCGGCAACCAGCAGCTTTCCATGGTCGGGGATGCCCTAATACAGGAGCAGCTTTCCCGCGCTGACTACGGCATAAGCCTCCACAGCGCCTGCACCGACTGGGGGTT
>JAUWFX010000047.1 GCA_030606765.1 Dehalococcoidia bacterium | reverse complement strand
GGGCCCATATTTGCCATACCAAAGGGGGAGCTTATAGATGCTATAAAAGGTGAATATTCAGGAGCGAATGCAATTGAAGCTGAAAAGTCTCTGGGAAACTACGATAGAGTTTATCTCTACAGTGCATTTGAGCACCCCCATACATCTTGTGGCTGTTTCGAAGCAATTGTATATTACATTCCTGAAACAGATGCCTTTGGAGTAGTGAACAGAGATTTCAAGGGCGAAACTGTAATTGGAGAAACATTTTCCCACATGGCCGGTGACACTTCTGGAGGAAAACAGATAGAAGGAAGATTAGGAACCGGACTGGAGCAACTGAGGTCTCCCAAATTCATCCAAGCGGATGGTGGTCTGGCCAGGATAGTGTGGATGCCCAAGGAGATAAAGGAAAGATTTAAAGATGCCCTGGACGCGAAAGGACTCTACGATAAAATAGCCACAGAGGAAGACGTTAAAAACGTGGATGAGCTTCTAGAGTTCTTAGAAAAAGTGGGGCATCCTTGGCTAAAAGGGGAAGTAGAGCTTCCAACATAAATACGAGAATGAATTAAAAGCTGAGATTCATAATCCTATCTCAGTTTTAATTGAGGAGGTTTGCTATGCCAATTGCAGGTTCTGAGATTGTAAAGATGCTTCCCGGAAAGAGACCGTGTAAGGACTGTGGCTTCCCTACTTGTTTTGCCTTTGCCATGAAGCTAGCATCAGGTGGAACTACTGTGGACAAATGCCCTTACCTCTCCGAGGAAACGAAAGCCAAGCTGCTGGATCTTCTGGCACCGCCGATAAAGCTTGTTACTATAGGCTCTGGGGAAAACGCCGTCAAAATCGGGAACGAAGAAGTGATATACCGGCATGAGAAAACTTTTGTCCATTCACCGGGCATTACTCTCCTTATCTCAGACAAGGAAGACAAAGCCAAAATCGAAGAGAAAATAAAGAAGATAAAGGCATTGCAGTTCCCCTGGGTTGGCGTAAATCTAGAGGCAGACCTCTTGGCACTTCATTTTGAATCGGGGGACAGGGATAAGTTTTTGGCTTTGGTGAAAAAAGTTTATGATTCAACAGACCTGGGTATGATCTTAATCTCAGAAGATATGGATGCCTTATTTGCGGCACGGGATATATGTGCGGATAGGCATCCACTTCTTTACCCCATAACGAAAGAAAACATTGATGAGGCCATTCCAAAGATTGAAGCGAATGTTACTCCTGTTGGCCTTCGTGGGCAAAGTATTGAAGAACTCGTTACTCTAACCACCAAGTTAAAAGATGCCGGGATTGAGGAACTGGTTTTAGACCCGGGTTCTAAAAATTTGCTGGAGGCAATAAGAGACCAGACTTTTATCAGGAAGGCAGCGCTAAAGAAGGGTTTCAAGCCTCTTGGCTATCCCACTATTGGCTTTCCTTGCTTCATGGCCAAAGACGGACTGAAGGAAATGCTAATAGGCTCGACGTTCATAAATAAATGGGCCAGCATTATTGTATTTTCTGATTTCGACCAGTATTCCCTGCTTCCTCTCCTGGTTCAACGGCTTAACATCTACACCGATCCTCGTTTTCCCATGGCGGTAGAGGAGAAGTATTATGAAGTGGGAGAGCCTGATGAATCCTCCCCGGTTCTGGTTACTTCAAACTGGGCTTTGACCTACTTCCTTGTCTCATCGGCTGTTGAGGCTGCCAAGGTTTCCGCTTACATTTGTGTTAAAGACGCAGAGGGACTCGGTGTCCTCACTGCCTGGGCAGCAGGTAAGTTTAGCGGCGATTCCGTAGGAACATTTATCAAGAAATGTGGCATCGAGGATAAGGTGAAACATAGAAAGCTAGTTATCCCGGGGAAAGTGGCCAGAATCAAAGGTGAGCTTGAAGATGCTTTGAACCTCGAGTGGGAGATAATAATCGGTCCCCGGGAAACGACTGGAATAGGAGCTTTCCTGCCTGGATTTGCTAAGCAACTTAAAGGATGATTACAGAGGAGCAAGCTAGCCAAGCAGTAGCTGAGATTTTAAGCTCGCATAAAAAAGAAAAGAAAAATTTAATCCCCCTATTGCAAGAAGTCCAGACAAGCCTGGGGTATCTCCCCAAGGAAGCGCTGCAAAAAATTGCCGGCTTCCTGGAGGTACCAGAGGTTGAGATTTGGGGGGTTGCTACTTTCTATAATCAGTTTCGCTTTGTTCCGTTAGGGAAATACCACACCAGGGTTTGCATGGGGACTGCCTGTCACTTAGCGGGGGGTAAACTTATTTTAGAAGCCCTGGAGCGTGAGTTAGATATCAAAGTAGGAGAGACTGCCAAGGATGGTAACTTCAGCTTGGAAAGGGTCGCTTGTATTGGGTGCTGCATGCTGGCTCCCGTCATAGTAATAAGGGATAAAATCTATCCTAAGATGACACCCTTTAAGGTGGAGGAGGCTTTAATACCGTATAAGCAGGAACCTCAGGGCGAGAAGAGTTGAGACAGAACTCCTACCCTACCCTCTTTCTGTCTCCATCTTGTGTTTAACGTGACTTTCGAGGAAATTAATAATAAAGCAAAGTCGGAATGGGAAGCTCTGCAGAATGGCAGCTATATCCTTATCGGCACAGCTACTTGTGGTCGGGCAGCGGGTGCCCTGGATGTAGTTGATGCCTTTAATAAGGAGCTAACGAGGCAAGGGCTGGAAGTTCCGATTATGCAGGTTGGCTGCACGGGTTTATGCTATGCTGATCCCTTGGTCGTTATATCCAAGGCTGGCTCTCTTCGTGTCGTGTATGCCAATGTGACTCCGGAGATTGTACCTCGCCTTGTGGAAGGTTATGTTGCCGGCGATGACCCTTGCCTTGAGCTTGCCTTAGGCACCTTTGAAGGAGGTGATGGGGAAGCAATCTACATTCCCGAGCTTCCCAGGTTTGAGCATGAGCTTCGTCTCATACTGCGCCGCTGTGGCTATATCGACCCTGAAAATATAAATCACTATATTGCCAATGGTGGTTACAGCGGTCTGGAGAAGGCGTTAAAGATGTCGCCTGCGAAGATAATTGGGGAGCTGAAGAAATCCGGGCTGCGAGGGAGGGGAGGGGCTGGATTTCCTACCCATCGGAAGTGGGAGCTATGCCGTAAGGCTAGAAGCACACCAAAATATGTCATATGCAATGCTGATGAAGGAGACCCCGGCGCTTTTATGGACCGGGTGGTTCTAGAAAGCGACCCCCATCAAGTTATCGAGGGCATGATTATTGCCGGTCACACTATAGGTGCCGAGCAAGGCTATATCTATGTCCGTGCTGAATATCCTTTAGCTATTGAGCGTGTGCAGATTGCTTTAAAGCAAGCCGAGGAACTAGGTTTCCTGGGAGATAATATCTTAGGGAGTGGTTTTGGTTTCCATATCGAGATAGCGGCAGGGGCTGGTGCTTTCGTCTCTGGTGAAGAAACAGCGCTTATAGCGGCTGTTGAGGGGAAAATGAGCACGCCTAGCCCCAGGCCACCTTATCCTGCCGAGCTTGGATTATGGGATAAACCTACTCTGTTAAACAATGTGAAGACCTTTGCTTATGTTCCTTTGATAGTTAAACGAGGGGCGGATTGGTTTGCCTCCATCGGCACTGAAGGAAGCAAGGGCACAGCAGTGTTTACCCTGGCAGGCAAAGTGGCTAGCGCAGGATTGGCTGAAGTGCCTATGGGAACAACACTTCGCGAGCTTACTTATGACATCGGTGGTGGAATTGCTAAAGATAAGCAGTTTAAAGCAGTACAGATAGGAGGACCCTCGGGGGGTTGTCTCCCCGAGACTTTGCTTGACATCCCTATCGATTATGATTCCCTTCGAGAGGCTGGCTCAATGATGGGCTCAGGGGGTATGATTGTCATGGATGAGGATAACTGCATGGTCGATGCTGCGAGGTTTTTTCTTGATTTCTCTACCAAGGAATCCTGTGGGAAATGCACTATGTGTCGCTTAGGGACTTTGCAAATGCTACACATTTTGGAGGACATCACGGCTGGTCGAGGCACAATAGGGGATATTGACCTTCTCCTCGCATTGGCTGAGGATGTTAAGATAGGGTCGCTTTGTGGCTTAGGAAAAACAGCCCCCAACCCTGTCCTCACAACCCTGCGCTATTTCCGGGATGAATACGAAGCTCACATCTTGGAAAAGCGCTGCCCCGCCAGAGTATGTCCCGAACTCACCGCTTACTATATCTTGCCAGATAAGTGCGAAAGAAGCTGTGAGCATTGCGTCCTTACCTGCCCCACCGAGGCCGTTAAAGGCGAAAAGGGAGAGATAAAGTTTATTGATCAAGAAAAATGCGTTAATTGCGGCACTTGCCTGGATGTCTGTCCTCCCGAGTATGATGCGGTGGTGAAGCTATCGCCTGTTAGCTTGCTGCCTTCCCCGAACTTGTCTGAAAAGAGAGCAAGGAAATGACCAAGACGATTGCTATCGCAGGAAAAGGAGGCACAGGCAAGACTACTGTTGCTGCCTTACTCATCAAGCTCCTTTCGCAAAAGGGATTGGTCCTGGCTGTAGATGCTGACCCTAGCACCAATCTTAGCCAGGCGCTGGGTCTGCCTCTGGATGATAGTAAGACTGTGGGTGGAATACGGGAAAAGATAACTGAGGATGTCTCCAAGGGTCGCTTTAGCCCAACCATTACCAAGCCGGAGTATCTGTTTAGCAAGATAATGGAATCCTTAGTAGAGTCCAAGGGTTTTGACCTTTTAGCCATGGGGCGTCCGGAAGGGCCTGGGTGCTATTGTGCCCCTAATGAATTTCTGCGTGCCTCCTTAGATAAGCTGGTGAAAGATTATAAGTATAATTATATTGTCATGGACTGTGAGGCAGGTATGGAACACATTAGTCGCCAAACAACCAGAGATGTGGATGTTTTGCTCATTATGTCTGACCCCACAATAAGAGGTCTCACTGTGGCGGCTCGAATGAAGAAGCTCATTGGGGAATTGAGGTCAAACGTGGATAAGGTCGGGCTTGTAATTAATCGTGTCAAAGGTGAATTGTCTCCAGAGATAAAAAAGGTAATTGATGAATCTGGTCTTCAAGTCATTGCTATGATTCCAGAAGACCCCGATATGGCGGGTTTGGAAATGAAGGGAAGACCCGTAACTGAACTCCCCCAGGAATCTCCCCTTCAATTAGAGGTGAAAGAGATAGTCGAGAGCTTGTTTCTATGATGGAACTACTGAACAACGAGAGCTTGTGAAATTGATGGCTGCTAGGGTAAAATACAACGGTTTGCCAGAAGATAAATGGTGAAGGGAAAACTGGAACCTATCATCGGGCATAGTACAGGGAGGCAGGGTTTCCTCAGTCAACTTACACGTGAGGTTGTTAACACATGGAAATGCGACTAATGGACTACACTAAATTCAGACTGAAACCTGACGAAGAAATCAGGGAAGTCTTTGAACGAGTAAATCAGATATTCATCCTATCATGTGGCAAATGTTACAAGAAATTTGAAGAGGAAAACGAAGAACTGTATGCACGGCTTCTGGAGATTCTAGGAGAGGACAGCAAGAAAGTCCTGGGTCACGTACGAATTGATTTTCTGTGTAATGATTTTTTGTCTAAAAAGAGGATTTCAGACTTAGATCTTTCTCATTGCGACAGCATAGGGGTAGTTTCTTGTGGTCTGGGAGTTCAGTTTGTCGCTAAGCTTTTAGAGGAGACGCCTGTTTACGCCTTAGCCGATTCAGTGCCGCACAGTGTAAATTGTCCCTCTGAGGTCGGCTATCATGGTATTTCTCTGGAAGAAGAGAAATGTGCCGCTTGCGGGCAGTGTTATTTGAATTTAACTGGAGGGATTTGCCCTATTACGAATTGCGCCAAGGGTCTGTTGAATGGCCCTTGTGGCGGAGCAACGGACGGAAAGTGTGAGGTGAATTCAAGTGTTGATTGCGCCTGGGTAAGAATTCATGAGCGACTTCAGAAACGAGGGGAACAGTTCGCCTCAGAATATGTTCAACTAAGAGACTACTCGAAACCATCCTGGAAGCTTAGAAGCGATCTATCCTTGCAGAATCAAACGCTTAGAGGCGAGGGATTCTACGGAGGCTTTCATCCTCTAGAGAAAAAGGAAGCAACTGCGGACAAACAGATAGAGGATTTCCCGGAACCTCAAATAGCGATCATATTCCTTAGTCAACACGCGGGCAGACGAGCCAATCCTATAGTCCAGTCGGGTGACGAAGTGAAGGTCGGGCAGAAGATTGGAGAGGCTGACGGTTTTGTTTCCTCTCCCATCCACTCGAGCATCAGTGGGAAGGTTATAGCTATAGAGGAGCGAACGTATCCCGCAGCGCCAAGGAAAGAGCTGGCTATAGTAGTAGAAAATGATGGAAAGAGCGAGCTTGATCCTCTGATTCAACCTCGTGAGGATTTTGAAGAACTACCGAAAGAGACTTTGCTGGAAATAATAAAGGAAAGTGGAATCGTGGGTCTTGGCGGAGCAATGTTTCCAACACACGTAAAATTCTCTCCTCCTAAGGAAGTAGATACTTTGCTTGTAAATGGATGTGAATGCGAGCCTTATTTAAACGGTGATAACCGGATTATGATTGAGCATCCAGAAGAGATTTTTACAGGGATAAGGATAGTCCAGAACATCCTGGGTGTCGAAAGGGTATTTGTGGGAGTCGAGGACAATAAACCTGAAGCCATGGCAGCTTTGAACAGATTCTCAGATAAATCTCCATCAGTCGAGCTGGTTAGTTTAAAAACCAAATATCCTCAAGGTGCGGAAAGAGCATTAATCAAGAGGATTCTGGACAGAGAGGTCCCTCCGCCTCCGAAGGGGCTTCCTTTCGATGTGGGAGTGATGGTTTCAAATGTCGGTACACTTTTTGCCATTTATCAAGCAGTGGTAAAAGGTGTTCCCCTGTTTCAAAGGGTTATGACGGTGTCCGGAGAAGGCTTGACCAGATTTGGAAACTACATGGTCAAGATAGGAACTCCGCTCAAGGATATCATGGAGTACTGTTTTGACAAGAACGTGGACAGGGTTCTGGAGGAATACGACGTGAAAATGGGCGGTCTAGTTATGGGAATTCCCCAAGCAAGTCTGGATTCGTCTGTTATCAAAGGGACTACAGGGCTCACTA
The DNA here is from genome assembly GCA_030606765.1 of Dehalococcoidia bacterium. The sequence continues at coordinate 3,792 of JAUWFX010000047.1, read as the reverse complement.
TTCTGAGGAAGTATCCTGTAAAGGCTTCTGAGGAAAGGGATTGCATAAAATGTGGTCGTTGTGTGGAAGTCTGTCCCATGCAGCTCTATCCGCTTTTCTATGGTTTCTATGGGAAGAAGGGCGACCTGGGAAAAGCAATCGAATACAAGGTAGAGGAATGTGTGGAATGTGGATGCTGTGAATACATATGTGCTTCTAAGATTGCCCTTCTGAGTTTTATAAGACAGGAGAAGGTGTATGCTCGCAGTGCAAATAAAGGCTGAGGAAGAGATAGTCCCGCTAATTTCCTCAAAGAAACTCTTTATCTTTGAATGCCTAGGCTGTCGGGACGTTCATTATCCAGTGGAGGAGGCAGAACAATTCATAGCCAGCTTGAAGGAAGAAGTCGTTGGCAAGGCATCTCTTGACTATCTCTGTCATAGGGAATTTGTTCACGAATACATCAAGGCGTATGCCAGTGAAATAGAAAAGGCACAGGTAATCCTTGTTTTCTCCTGCGGGGTAGGAGCTCAGGTTGTTTCCTCGCTGCTGGAAGATAGAATAGTCTATACATGTTGCGATACTCTTTATCTGAATGGTTTCCAGGGGCTTACTGCCAAGGAATTCAACTGTGATCAATGCGGGGAATGCTATCTGAACTATACTGGAGGACTTTGCCCCGTTGCTCTATGTTCCAAGAACCTTCTTAACGGTCCCTGTGGCGGCTCACAGGATGGCAAATGTGAAGTTGATCCGGATATGCCTTGCGTGTGGCAACAGATTATCGATCGCCTTGCCAAGCTAGGACAGCTTGATACATTGGAAAGGCTTGCGCCAGCAAAGAATTGGAATGTGAGCCCTGTTTCATGACCGCCACCAAAGAGGCTTTCCTGATGCTATTGTTATCGAAACAACCGGAGGAGCAATGAAGACGAAAAGCAATTTGGAACGGGTACTAGAGGCCGGACAGTTTGCTGTCACAGGCGAATTGGGCCCGCCGCAAAGCGCTGACCCTGAGGTAATTAAGAGAAAAGCCAAGATACTGAAAGGGCATGTAGATGCCGTTAATGTCACCGATGGTCAGACTGCGGTCGTGCGCATGGCATCCTGGGCAGCTTGCCTTATAGGTAAAGAGGAAGGGTTAGATCATATTGTCCAGATGACCTGTCGGGATCGAAATCGCATTGCTCTCCAGATGGATGTGCTAGGTATAGCAGCACTGGGCATCAATAACATCTTGTGTCTCACCGGCGACCACCAGAAATTCGGTAACCATCCTATGGCCAGAGGTGTTTATGATGTTGATTCTATTCAACTGGTTAACATAGTGAAGGATATGCGAGACGAAAAAAAGTTTCAGTGTGGGGAAGAGATGGCAGTTGAGCCTCGTCTTTTCGTCGGAGCTGCTGCCAATCCTTTTGCCGACCCTTTCGAGTTCAGGGTGGTGCGTCTCAGCAAGAAAGTGTCAGCAGGGGCAGATTTCATCCAAACTCAGATTATCTACAATGTAGATAGGTTCGCTGAATGGATGAAGATGGTGCGGGACAGAGGATTACATGAGAGGGTAAAGATACTGGCCGGTGTTGCCCCCATAAAGTCAGTGGGTGCCGCAAAATATATGAAGACCAGAGTTCCCGGAATGGATGTGCCTGACGGCATTGTTGCCCGGCTTCAAGGAGTACCTAGGGAGGAGGTGTCTAAGGAAGGTATCAAGCTTTGCGTTGACATTATTGAGCAGGTGCGTGAAATCGAGGGTGTGGCGGGTATTCACCTCATGGCTATCGAGTGGGAGGAAGCAGTGCCTGAGATAGTAGAGGCAACTGGTCTTTTGCCCCGCCCTAAGTTTACCCCATAATGAAAAACCAACATTATTCATCACACGGTTCCCGGGAGCAGGGTCTTGAGCTTCCTTATAAGCTCGCTCGTGAGCAGTTGGCCAAAATCAGTGATATAGAGGGGCAATGCCGTAAAAGCGCTGCGCAGTACGTAGAGCCTAATAAGCTAGTCATTGACTATCTGAATCAGCCATACCATATTATCCTTCCCGATGTCGAAATTTTGTTAGGGGATAGCAAGATGGAAGTTCCACTGAAGGACAAAATCCTGATACTTCATTATTTCACTTTGGCAAAGGGCACCCCATCTACCGGTATATTGATTAACTATAAACAGCTGCCGGGAGGTGTCAGCTATTTTCCGGCATTTTCCCAAAGAGCCATAAATCCTTTTGTAAAGCACTTTGGCCAAAAGCCTGAGCTGCTAATAGACATCGCGGCAAACTTTGGCGGCTGTGAAGCGGACCAGGGGGAGGTATCTGTAACCATCAACGCCTTCCATCATGTGCCTATAACCTTTGCTTTGTGGAGAGGTGATGAGGAGTTTTCTCCTAGTGGAGGGATATTGTTTGATGCTAATATTTCTGATTACCTCTCCACCGAGGATATAACTGTGCTCTGTGAAACTATTGCTTGGAAGCTGGTCAAAAGTATTCCCTCTACCTAACCCAACAACTCTTTAGCTATCACTTTGACACGAAATGAGTAATCTCGATATCTCTATTTGCGTTAAAGCCTCTGTTCATGATATAGTCCAAGCCTTGAAGTTGCTCTCTGGAACTCAATTAGTCGGATGTTTTGGAGGCAGTTATCTCAAGACTTAGGCTTTCCCAGTTTAGTTAATTCAGGTCAAGGTGATGTAATGTAACTAGCGTTCGTTAAGGAAGGAACAGGCAATGGCTGAAGATGGCATAATTACATTAAGTGTTGATGACAAGGATATAAAAGCCAGGCAGGGGCAGACGATATTGGAGGCCGCCAGAAGCGCAGGAATTTATATTCCCAGTCTTTGCTATTATCCCGGCCTGAAACCTCTACCCCAGGTAATCCCTGACGAGGCTTGCCAGCTTTGCATAGTGGAAGCGAATGGTAACCTCGTCCTTTCCTGTGTCACTCCTGTCTCTGAGAAAATGGTAGTTAAGACAAAGACACCGAAGATACGAGAGCTACAGCAAAAAAATCTGCTTGCCATTTTAGTTAGACAACCTACTGATATCTGCTTTGAAAAAAGGGATTGCGAACTTCAACAAGCCATCGATTATATTGGTTTAAAGGAGATACCTGTCCATATTCCTAGATCTTTAGCTCCTTTAGAGGATAATCCCTTCTTCGCCCGTGATTCCAGTTTTTGCATTTTATGCAATCGCTGTCTTCGGGTCTGTGACGAGATAAGAGGACTTGGGGTGATTGAGACTGCCTTTCCTTGTCAGGTAGCTTGTCCTGCGGGCATAGACATTCCCCGTTATATTCATCTTATTGGAAGAGGGAAACCAAGTACGGCCTTGGCAGTAATAAGAGAGAAGGTTCCTTTTCCTGCTGTATTAGGTAGAGTTTGCGCCGCTCCATGTCAAGAAGAATGTCGCCGTGGCCGTGATGTGGATAAAGCATTACACATAAGAATTCTTAAGCGCTTTGCCGCTGATAACGGTGATGATAGTTGGAAGGAGCAAGCGAAGTTCCTTCCTTCAACTGGTAAAAAAGTAGCAATAGTGGGGGCGGGGCCGGCCGGGCTCACCTGTGCTTATTATCTGGCTAAACTCGGGCATGGGGTAACTGTATTTGAAGCTCTCCCGGAGCCGGGAGGAATGATGAGAGTGGGAATCCCTGAATATCGGCTTCCGCGTAACATACTCCGCGATGAGATTAGAGAAATTGAGACTGCGGGTGTGGAAATAAGACTAAATACTCGCATCGAATCTTTAGATACCCTTTTTGAGCAAGGATATCAGGCGACTTTTCTTGGCGTCGGTGCTCATGA
>JAUWFX010000048.1 GCA_030606765.1 Dehalococcoidia bacterium | reverse complement strand
GGCAATCAGAGTATAGATAAAGATGTTTTTCCAATTGGGGGTGCTCTTGAAGCTGGGTGCGAGCGATAAAATAGCGATGGGGAATAACAAGCCAAGGCCATAAGATGATATCGTGTGGATTATTCCTGCAATAGTACGCGGACCTCCAGGGGCATCCATATGAAAAGTGGCAATCAACATCAACACGAAGCCACAGAGAGCAAGAAGTCCGATACCGGCATGGAAGCCCCGGGCTCTACGAATATTGAAAAAGAGCCCGGCGACAAAGATCTCCAACAGCAAGCCCATAGCCAGAAAGCAAATCGATTGTAGCCAGCCTATGGGAGTCAATGCCAGACTGCTGACTGAATCCCTGACCGGGCTGTAACCAGGAGTAGATAAAGATGCCACGAGATCCCCAACAACCACCACGATGGGTCCCACGATGCCGACTAGAGCCGGGACACCGTTGATGTTCAGACGTTTAGACATAGACGTTAGCCAAGCCGAGCTACAGCTACCTCACCATTTTCTATGACGACCGCCATTGTCCGTCGGCAGTTAGGGCAAGTGAGTGGCCCGCTGTAGTTCGCCTTAGATGGCTCTAAAGGAATACTTTGGCCACAGCCCAGGCAAATTACTCCTGAAGAGCTTCTTGTACCAGCCTGGTGCTGTTTCTTGTGGCGAGCTAGCTCTTCTATAGTAGCGAATTCAATTCCGCAGGTAACACATTTAAAACGCATTTCTCTCCTTAGCTCATGCTCAATGCTTAAAATTGCCCAGCTACTGAGTTCATTATACGGAAATTATAGCATAGTGTTCTCGTCCGACGAATAATTTGGGTTTGGGTTTAACATTCCGCCCTGTTATTAAATTTCCTTTTGAACGTGACATAGTATATAACTTCATAAAGTAGCTAGTTGAACTTGCCCATTGCTGCTTCTATTCCCTCGGTAAGAAAACAGTCGATGGCTTCAGATACCTGGGCAATTACAGGCTTGATTGTTGCTTCTTCCTGGGGGGAGAAATTGCTGAGCACATAGCGGACTATAGTGTCCTCGCTAATGGATTGCGCCTCCGCCTGAGGTCGCCCAATTCCCACCCTGATTCGAGGGAAGTTCTCGCTACCCAGAGCGGAGATAATAGAGTTCATACCCTTGTGTCCTCCCGAGCCTCCGCTCTGCCGCAGGCGAATTTTGCCCAGGGGCAAATCAAGGTCATCGTATATTACCAGGAGGTTGCTCAAAGGAATGTCATGCTTATGCACCAGGCAAGCCACGGGGTCGCCGCTGAGATTTACAAACGTCCTGGGCTTGGCCAGCAGTAATTCCTCACCCCTTACTTCAGTAAGGCTTACTCTAGCCCGGCACTGCCTGTGGTCAAAGCGGATAGAATGAAGCCTGGCAAAGTAATTCAGGCACCGGAAGCCCACATTATGGCGATTATGGGCGTAAGACTTGCCGGGATTCCCTAGACCAACTATGAGTTTCATTAACTTAGAGTTTATGGGAATTCAGTCACCCGATATTATGGCTGATTCCATCGACGCTAAGCAAATGTTACTCACCCTAAACAGCAAGCTTGATTGGTTTAACTCGCTTTATTCTTCCACTTTCAAGCTTGATTGGCGAATGGCCTTATATTCGCTAGTATTTAGCCTTAACACTTTAGAATATCCTACTTTGGGAAGGTTGCGTAAACTGATTGGCTTAGGCCATTTAGATGAACTGGAACTTAAAGCGTAGAAATTTCTGGATACTCCCTGGCTCGAACCTTTCCCCTTTTGTAAAGTTTCTTAGACTCAAGCTTCACTGAGCTATCGAATGGTATAATGAGATTAGGATGCATACCGTGGCTATGGTAGATTACGATGGGTAAGAAGATTATTATACAACCTAAAAACCCGCTTGATATTATACCCGAGGAAGCTGAAGAACTTGCTAAAGCAATCCGCGTCTCCTGTCCGAAGTATAAAGTGCAAGTTAAAATCAATGGATACAAGGGTTATGCTGTCACCTTGTATCAAGTTATTACGATTGCGATACTAGGTGCCGTAACAGAGGAAATAATTAAACAGATTGTTAAGCTTGCTGTTGATTGGGCTCGCGAGCGGTTTAAGCAGAAACAGTCAGCACGTACTACATCCATTACGATATATGGGCCGAAAGGCGAAGTGCTAAAATCTCTTGTTGTGAAGAATGCTACCGACGAGCCTGAAGATGAAACAAGAGAAGCTATCAGTACAGAAGAAATAGCAAAAAAGTATCGTAAGGCACCATTTTGGGAAACTACTTACCAGAGACTCAAGAGAACAGTCTCCAAGCTGTGGCTAAGGAAAGACTAAAATCCTGGCTATTACGTAGCTGAAGTATGGAGACACATAGTTGAAGGGAGTTATGAGCATATTTAAGCGCTTTGATAAAGCTCGTACTGCAGGGAAATACTTCGATGAAGCCAACAAATATTGGAAACGTGCTGAACAACCCTTCAAAGCTGAAGATGAATTCGCATTAGTTCAAAACCTTATCGAAGTAATAAGAAACTGTCAACTGGCTTTAGCTGAGGACGAAAATTATGGCGATGCTTATGTACTCCTTGCCAATGCTCTGTTATTAGCGGGTATTTCCGACCCAATCAAGGCAAATGAAGAACGCAGTTGGTACTTAGTTACGCGAGCTGCCGCTGTCATTTATACCTGGTATACGCTTCCAAACAGAGACTATCCTATCACAAAGAATGTAAGACAAGGAGAGAAGCTATTCCAGACTATCTTAGATATCGTCAACGCAGGCGAACTAGAAGCAAGCAAATACCCAATGAAATTGATGAATAGTTATCGTGAACAATATGCCGACAATACTATATCGCCAGGAGGATTAGAAGACATATGTGACGTTCTGTTGAATCGCCCCGTACCTAATTATCAATGGCTAGAAGAGACTCTACTGCCAGCTCACTGGAGTTTCTTTGTGAAAGTAATTCATGGACCTTCGGGTGCATCTTGGCTGCCTTATCTGAGTCAACGTGCAGCTAGGTGGGCGCGCATTCGAGAAATAACGGAGGATATGCAAGATACGTTGACGGGCAGCGCTGCCTTTGAAGAAATCCTAGGTCGAACAAGGGATGCATATGAACAAAAGAATTGGCGACAGATGCTGGGCTGGCTTGCTGATATTCGCATTATCAATGATTACCGTCGCAAGAAACTGGGGTCGAATGAAGCTGCCATGGAAAAATTAGAAGAACTGGAAGAGAATTGGGCCTGGTTTTTCCCTCGAACGATCAACGAGGCAAGGCGAGCAAAGGACGTCGATACGATGCTTCTCGCGATTGGTCACATCCACTCCCTCGGTAATGATGAGCTGGCTACTAAACTGTTGGGAGAGGTCAGGAGCGAGGTTAGCGAACGCGATATGATGTTTCGGATGCAGAGAATAAGTGAGAACCCAATTATGATGCACGAAGAATGGGCCATCAATAAAACCAGAGAATTCATAAATGAGAAATAATCACGAAGTACTTGTAGCTTATCGTTCCTATAGCCATAACAACATAGTAGAAAGTTATCCAACAATATAGCGTTTTGTTATGTTTATGGCGAAAGCCAAATCCCTTTTCAAAAGTTGCTCAATCCTCCGATAAAGCCTCAAGCTATCCTAAAACTTCGCTGAGCTAGCAGGTGGTATAATTAAGATAAATTCAAATTGGAGGTGAATCATGATTCGTAACAAGTATGGCGTACGAATATATGCCATGCCGGATTCAGACGTAATCTTAATTAAACAAACCATTAAGAGACCAGGGTGCCCACGCTATGTCATTGATACCCTAGAAGATGAGATGCACCGAGAGAAACATATAGGTATAGACGACAGTGCAGGTATTGCAGATACTGTTCGGGCAGCACTGAAGGGGAAATTGAGTTGAGTAAGCCAAACTGCTAATCCAGCCGGCAGATTTAGAGAGGGCAAAGGAGGTGCTAATATGGACTCAAGACAGGTAAGCCAACTATGCAAAGGAGTCTCCGAATGGCATCCTTTTAATGAGGAAACCGTGAAAAGTGCGCCCAAACGATCTGGAACCTACATATTTCGCGTGACTCAAAGCAAGTGTTTTGGGCGTTTGAAAGGCGAATCAGATATCCTTTACATAGGCAGTACCGAAGGTGAGCACGGGTTAAGAGAGAGACTTCAGCAGTATTTACACCCAGGACATACGCAATGGACGAACAAACGAATCCATGCGATGGCCGAGAAATATGATATGGAAATTGCTTGGTACCTATGTGGGGAAGCAAGCAACCTTGAACTCCAATTGCTTCATCGATACTTTGAGGACCATGATGAACTTCCCCCTCTGAACCATGCAAGTAAGAAGTTACTGAAGAAAGCCTTAGAAGACACTGTGGTAATTAAAGACACGATGATACTCGAACTTAGAGACAAAGACGGAAACCTTATAAGCAGAACAGAAGGCTAGAGGATAAGTAAAGGAAAGGAATATGAAGCGACACCCTGCTTAGGCTGAGTATCAGGCGGTCTGGTGGCGGAATATACTTCATCAAGGAGGTGCAAATGTTAGGGCTAATAAAGAAAGGCGAAAGCGTAATAGGAATGAGGGCAGTAAAGGCAAAAGATTGGACTTTCTCTAAGGGCCTCCTATTGTCAGAGGTAGTTATGCGGGGAAAATGGGGGATTGGTATATGATGCAGACAAGAAGAGGAAAAATCTATCTCTGTTCTGATATTAAGAAAGCGGATTGACTCTCGACCAACGGCATATACGGAGACACAAGAAGTAGTAAAACGAAGGTAGTAATTCAATGTTGAAAGGAGGTTAAGAAAGAGATATGAGTTGTAAACACGAGTGGAAAGAGGGAAAACGCACATTGGGTGGTACGCCCGTGCGAGAGTGCAAAAAGTGTGGTCGCGTAGAATATTTCGTTAAGCCAATAACTGGCGGGTCTGGTCGATGGAAGCTCACTCCTCATTAGAGCTTGAATGGATGCTGGAAACAACAACCATATAGTATTTTCGAGTGATTGATAGCTATCTAGACTCAATAATAAAGTCGCTTGAATCTAAGAACTGGTATGCTGCTCTTTTTATAGCCTTAGTTATACCAGATATTTGTGGTACTTTAGAACACCCTAATGAAAAATCTGGAGTTAGATATGTCAATTGGTACAACAAGTACATGCTGCAAAAATACAGTTCAACCATGGGGCCTCTACAAGAACTCCATGTATTCCTGTCAGGTGACGATTGCTATGCCCTGCGTTGCTCCCTTTTACATGAAGGAACGGGAGATATAGAAAAACAAAAAATCTCAAAGATTCTAGAATCAGTCCATTTCAACGAACCTTCAGATAAAGGAGGCATGTTGCACTGTAACCAGTTTAAGAATGTATTGCAACTACAAGTTGACATTTTCTGTAATGACTTTATCAGTGCAGCTCACCAATGGCTATCAGACGTGCAGGGTGATGCTGGTATTCAAGCTAGAATGCAATTGTTATCAGAAATACACCCCGCTTTTTATTTTCCAGGCTTTATAGGTCGTTCGGAGAGAAGTTAAATAACAACTAGGCATTTAGGTACTCTGAATCCAGAAATATAGTAGTTTGGAAACTTCCGTCTTGGACTTAACGAACTCAAAGTAAAACTGGAGCGTTACAGCCCCATAAGATTAGTAAATCCAATTCCGATAAACTTAGAGTTAAGAGAATTTCTATGATTTTCCTCCAGCCTTATCCAGTAAATCGAGGAACTCAGCTTCGCTGAGCGTCTTTACCCCCAACTTTTCAGCTTTGGCTAACTTGGAGCCAGGGTCGGCGCCCACCACCACATAAGAAGTCTTCTTGGTGACATCCGAGTCAGCTTTGCCACCGAGAGCCTTTATTTTTGCTTCCGCTTCTGAGCGGGAGAGGGATTCCAGCTTCCCGGTTAAAACAAATTCCAGTCCGGCTAATGGTAACTCCTCAGGCTTGGCTTCCTTAACTTTCTCTCTTTCCAGCCTCACCCTAGCCTTTCTCAACTTCTCGATAATTTGTCTATTCCTTTCCTGTCTGAAAAATGTAACGATGCTTTCAGCTATCTTGGGGCCGATGGAGGGAAGAGTTGAAAGCTCTTCCTGGCTGGCTTCGGCCAGTTGGTCAATACTGTGGAATTGCTCTGCCAGTAGTTCGGCATATTGGTCACCCACATGGGTGATACCCAGGGCAAAAATAACCCTAGCCAACGGTCTATTCTTACTTTCTTCGATGGAATTAAGCACATTGGAGGCACTTTTATTTGCCATCCTTTCCAGACCGAGAAGTTGCTCCTTTGTGAGATAGTATAAATCGGCAGCGTCCTTGACTAAGCCGGCCTCGAACAAAGCCTGGCATAGCTTTTCACCAACGCCATCTATGTCCATTGCCCCGCGGCTGACAAAGTGCTTGATTCTCTCCAGGGCTTGAGCAGGACAGGCAGTATTGGTGCAGTGGTGCATAGCCTCACCCTCTGGCTTTATCACCTCGCTTCCACACACAGGGCAGCGGCTGGGCATAGAGAAGATTTTCTCTTTGCCAGTACGGCGGCTGACAATAGGTTCGACAATCTCAGGAATAACTTCACCAGCTCGCTGCACCACAACCCAGTCTCCAATTCTGATGTCCTTGCGGTGAATATCTTCTTCATTATGCAGCGCTGCTGAACTGATAACTACACCCCCTACTCGAACTGGTTTTAGAATAGCGTAAGGGTTAAGGCTCCCAGTCCTCCCCACATTTATGCCAATGTCAATTAGCTTTGTGGTGCCCTGAATGGCGGGAAACTTGTAGGCAATGGCCCATCTTGGCTCGTGAGTCACAGTGCCCAGCTCTTGCTGAAGGGCGATAGAATTGACCTTTGCTACTATGCCATCAGCCTCGTAGGGAAATTTTTCCCGGCTTTCTACCCAGCTCTGATGATATTTCTCCGCTTCATCGAGGGAGTGGCGTAGGGCAATATGGGGATTTATCTTGAAGCCCAAAGACTTGAGGTATTGCATGATTTCCCAGTGAGTGTCGGGCACTGCTTTGCCTTCAGCCCAACCTAATCCATAAATGAATATATCGAGAGGACGTCGAGCGGTAATGCTGGAATCGAGCTGCCTTACCGAGCCAGCAGCGGCATTCCTGGGATTGGCAAAAAGCGGCAGCTCCTCTTTAGCCCTCTCTTCGTTAAGCTTCTTAAAGCCAGCCTTAGGAAGATAAACTTCGCCCCGGACTTCAAATCTGGGCGACGCTTCCTTGGGTACGGAAAGGGGAATACTCCTGATCGTTCTCAAGTTTTGGGTGATATCTTCACCCCGGTAGCCATCCCCTCTAGTTGCTCCTGTGACGAGCAAGCCATCAACATAAGTCAGTGCTACTGCTAGCCCATCAATTTTGGGCTCGCAAACAAGGTCAAACTGACGCCCGCCTAAAAGTTTGCTTACTCTTTTATACCAGGTTGCCAGTTCTTCGTAGGAGAAAGCATTGGCCAGACTCAACAAAGGCTGGGGATGTTCGACAATTCCGAACGCTTCTACCGGAGGTGCTCCAATCCTTTGCGTCGGCGAGTCAGGGGTAACAAGCTCAGGATGCTCAGCTTCAAGCTTCCTGAGCTCCCTCATCAGCTCGTCGTACTCGGCATCGCTGATTTCAGGGCTATCCAGCACGTAGTAGCGGTAATTATGGTGATTAATTATCCCCCGCAGCTCTGCTATCCTCTGCTTGACCTTATTTACGTCTTTCATAAGGCTAATCTTTATTTATAGTATAGCAAAACTACTCGCTATTAATCCTGCCTTGCGACTATCTCTTCTCCAATTCATTGAACCTATGCTGTGTGCTAAAATTAGATAGGTCTTAGGGGGAACGATTCCCCTTGCTTCATCTGGGGGCAACATCGAGGCTCGCCTATGCCAAAGGGCGAAAGCATGGATGAGATAAAGTACAAGCCAATCGGAGTTATTCATTCTCCGTTCAAGGAACCCAAAGGGACACCTATACAGCCTGCAGGGGCTAAAGGTATCAATGGGATAGTCGAGATATTCCCGGAATATGCTGAAGGCCTAAAAGATATTGAAGGTTTTTCTCACATTATTTTGCTATACCACTTTCATTTATCCAAAGGGGCGACATTGATAGCAAAGCCCTATATGGATAACGAAACGCATGGAGTCTTTTCTATGCGGGGTCCCAGTAGGCCCAACTCTATTGGCATCTCGATAGTGTGCCTCGTTAAGGTTGAAAGGAACATGCTCCATATTCAAGATGTGGACATTGTGGATGGGACCCCCCTTTTGGATATTAAACCTTACGTTCCCGAGTTTGACACAAGGGAAGTGGAAAGGATAGGGTGGCTAGAGAAAAGTGTGCATAAGCTTTCCGCATCGAGAGATAATGGGAGGTTCACAGAGTAATGTGTCTGGCTTGCGATAGCGGAACATATGAAGTTCCAGCTCTTGGCTTTTGGCGCTCTGACTTCTTAAATCTGTGACATGTTGGGCAACGCCTGAATTATTTTGAGGATGTGAATATGGCTATGAAACCAATTGTGATCAGGTTCTTCGCTCCGGTAATTGATGCCGCTTATCAAACACAGATGTGAAAAGCAAACTGCGGAGACTATCAAGGAAAGTTTTTGCTCACTGATTTCTCCCGAACGGGCAGATATAAACGCATACACCGCAACTCTTGTGCCGAGTCTGCTCTCGTTCGCTTAGATAGTGGTCACATGCCTCAGCAGCGAATATCTCACTCCTCTGTCTGGGTTTATCGAAAGCCTGTCCGGTAAAGGCATGTGCGGGACAGTCCTCCACACATGCACAGCAGTCGTGGCACATCTCATCCATAGGTATTCCCGCTTCTAACGGAGCATCTGTGAGCACCGTACCCCACCTCACGCGGGGACCATGTTCCGGTGTAATGAGCAAGGCACTCTTGCCAATCCACCCCAGCCCAGCCAAATGAGCTGCTAATTTGTGGGAGAACACACCGGTAAGCCTGGTTCTATCCACTGTTTGAGACGACGGGACAACGAAAGCCTGGAAACCGGCTTTGTCCAGGGATTGGGCTAACATCATAGAAATTGAGTCTATGCGAGGATTTATAATTCGATACACGTAATGCCAGTAAGTGTTTAGGGCAGCAATATTTTTATGATGGACCAGCGTATTTACAATGCCATCCGTGAGAACGAAGCCATGAGAAACAGCTCGTGGAAACTGAGTCAGAAATTCTCCGCCCTGCTTGGAAATACACTGTCTGGCAAGAGCAAGGTCAGCTATACCGAAGTAAGTTGCCCCCATGTCCTTAGTCAAAGATTCCAGCTTGCCTCTAAGATTTACTTTACCTATACCTTGCATAGCTAGTTCTTGTGTGTAAGTATAACACAGCGGAGCTTCCTGACCTCAATTTTACGCCCAACTGTATCGAAATTACTAACGTTGAGGAAGAGGTTATTAAATTACCTCTTAATTCTACGATATTTGTTATAATCAAGGCAGATTTGCAGAAATGAAATGGAGTACAAGCCAAGAGGAGGATAAAACATGGCTACAAAACCAGTTGTAATCAGGTTCTTCGCCCCGGTGATTGATGCCACTGTCAATGCCCTGATGAGTGCCGTCGACCAGAAAATGAAGCAAGGGATAAAAGATTTCATCATCCTTATCTCTTCGCCCGGCGGCTCTGTCATCCATGGTCTAAGCGCATATAATTATTTGAAAGGATTACCTGCTTCCATAACTACGCATAATTTCGGCACCGTGGACTCAATAGGCATCGTCATATACTGTGCCGGTTCGAAGAGGCTCTCAGTGCCCCAGGCGAGATTTCTATTTCACGGCGTTAGTGCGCAGTTTAGAGGGGAACAGAATTTAGAGGAGAAACTGCTGGAGGAAAGGTTAAAGGGATTGAGAATTGATATGGAGAATATTGCCAAAGTAATCGCAGTGAATACAGGTAAAAGCGCCAAGGATATTACTGATGCCATGATTGAGAGGACCACTTTGAATCCAGATGAGGCGCAGTCCTGGGGCCTGGTGCACGAAATAAAGTCAGAGCTTTTTGAGGCAGGAAGCGAAGTAATTGCCATACAGTTTCAGCAACAACCACAACCGCCGCGGAAGCCATAACATTAGCCGAGAAGCGTGTACCCCACTACTCCCTGTTTTAAACAAGCACCGAACCGTTATTTGGCAGGAAGTTGACTATTGAAATGCTATTTATTATATTAGCAGGTGTTGACTTTGGCCCTTCAATAGATAAAATCGTGGTCAACCAAATATGAAGTTGGTAAGGAGGTGAGTATGTCAAAGCATATTTGTAGAGATCTGGCCGCTATTCTTATAGTTACATTATTATTAATGATATTGACTGCGGTACCCGTTCTGGCATTTGATGCTCGCAGCGGAGTGGCTGTCACCGTCGCTAGTGGAGAGGTAGTGGACGATGACCTTTATGTGGCTGCCGAGACCATTATTATTGATGGCACCATTAACGGCGACCTCTGGGCTGCTGGTAATACGGTCACCGTCAATGGCATAGTTAATGGCAGCGTCATGGCGGCTGGCAGGATAGTCAATATCAACGGTGATATTACGCACGCTGTGCGGGCAGTGGCTGAAACCATCAACATTAATGGCGATGTTGGCGGCGATGTGATAGCTGGTTGTGGAAAGGTGAATATAGCCAGCACAGCCAGAATTGGTGGCGACCTTCTTTTTGGAGCTGATATTGCCCGCATTGATGGACCTATTGAGGGTAACGTCAAAGGTATCGGAGATGAGGTCACCATAAGCAACGGGGTAAACGGAAATGTTGAACTCGAAGTCGAGAGCCTAACCATATTGTCTGCA
>JAUWFX010000061.1 GCA_030606765.1 Dehalococcoidia bacterium | reverse complement strand
TTGGGCTCATTAGTATATCCCCTACTAGCATGGAACTCTTGCTCCTCAGCAGTAAAGGTGAATGTAGCACCACAGTCAGAACATTCTAGCGTTTTGTCTGTAAATCCCATTGGATGACCTCCTTTCTTATAATACTTGGCTCGAGTTTCGGTCATCCAACGTTCGCAAATGGGCCCGGAAGAGCTTTCACAGAGACGTGATAACCTACGCTTATAACCACTAATTTAAGTATAATAAAGCGCTGGGAAAATTGCAACTATTGGAAGTCGCTGCCTGGGCATTTTTATTTTGAAGCACCACTAATTATAAAATTATAGACTGGCTGCAAGAGGTAGCACGGAGCAGTGAGGGACGTGCATAAAGGAAAACTAAAGTCGAAATTCCTGGGATGTCTGGTAGGGACGGCAATCGGCGATGCTCTGGGCGCCGGGCGGGAAGGAATGGGAATGTCCAGAAGCGAGGACATTATTTCCCTTGCTGAGAAGCTGGGGCAGCTAATTTACACCGATGATACCCACATGACCATCGGCATTGCCGAATCCCTGATAGAAAGCAAGGGCTTCAATGGAGAACATATGGCACAAACCTTCATAAAAAATTATGAGGCTGAGCCATGGCGTGGCTACGGGCCGGGCCCCCCCATAATTTTCGGAATGATAAAGAGCGGCGAGGCTTGGTATAGCGCCGCAAATGGGCTTTACCGGGGCGGCTCTTTTGGGAATGGCTCAGCCATGAGAGTAGCGCCAGTAGGACTTCTGTATTCCCGTAACCTGGAGAAGCTAAGGGAAATCGCTTACCAGTCAAGCTCCATCACTCATTCTCACGAATTGGGCAAGGAGGGAGCAGCACTCCAGGCTTGCGCTGTAGCCCTGGCTCTCAACACGCCTTCAGACGAAGAGATTGACAGAGAGGATTTTCTCTCCAAGCTCCAGAATTTCATCCAGAACCAGTTATACAAGGAAAAAGTAGCCCAAATAAGAGAGTTACTCGGCGAGCAAGATAAGGCGAAGGTGGTCGCCGTGCTGGGAAATGGTATAGAAGCATCAAGGTCAGTGCCTACAGCTATCTATTGCTTCCTGAGGCAGCCTCAATCTTATAAAGATACCGTGATTCACGCTATAAGCCTGGGCGGCGATACCGATACTATAGCCGCCATGGCCGGGGCTATTTCAGGGGCGTATCTCGGCATAGAAGCCATTCCATCAGAGTGGCGGGCGAAGCTGGAAAATAGGGAGTATATTGAGGCCCTGGCGGAAAAACTATGGCAAATTGCAGCTTTTTCCAGCAAATATTGACTTAAGAACATCCAGTGGTAATATATAAATGAGGATTTGTGTGGTCAAGGGAATAGAAATTTGACAAAGGAAAAGGAGGTGTAGAATGCCAGCAGCATGCGGTATAGCTTGCGAAATCTGTGTCCTTCATGCAAAGGAGATATGCCCGGGATGCGCTCCCGGGAACGATCCGAAGGCGCCAGCGTTCATGGAGACACTGAAGGGATTGGATATGTCCTGCCCTGTGCTTGAGTGCACCATAAAGAATAAGGTTGACTATTGCTTTAGGTGTGAAAAATTTACTGCGACGTTCATTATCTGGGGTTCCCCTACGCCAAGGAACTTTTGGATACGTGGAAGAAATTCTTGGGGAAGTAAGCAGGCTTGGCTGATAAGTGCTTCAGTGCTCCTCGTTCCAGCAATTATGTAGCTCTAGCCAACAAGTCAATAGTTTATCCGCCAGAATCCGGTAAGTTTACTGTGGTTTCAGGTTTATCCTTTATGCTCTTCATTTCCTTACCGCAGCACATAAGTGTACCGCCACCAACCTCTATTACTTCCACCTTGTTGCCACATATTTTGCACAGGAATACCTCTCCGTAATGTTCTACAGCCATGTTACACCCCCTATTCTTTACCGAATTTTCCCCTTAATAGCATTATTTATGGATGACGGATGCTCCGCTGCTTGACCGCCTGCTAGTTTTCACTGATAACAGTCGGGGCATTCCCGAAATATACCTTCGTGTGGGGCCAGGGTATTTCTATACCCTCTCTATCAAATGCGTCTTTCAGGCGAAGCCGTAGTTCACCCGTAATAGCCCACTGCTTCGCTGGCTTGGTATCTCCCAGGATTTTAATGTCTATGCCCGAATCACCCAGATTATCCACCCTTAAGACCGAGGGGGTTGTTATGAAATCATTTTTCCACTGCGGGTCTTTCGCCATCTCCTGGCAAACTTTGTTGGCAATATCAATAACATGTTTCAGGTTCTCGCCATAGCCTACCGACACATTAAGATTGACCCTGGAGTATTTCCTGGTCATATTGGTGGATAGATCTACCTTGCCATTAGGAACTGAATGTACATTACCATCTAAATCTCTAAGTACAGTGCGTCGCAAAGCGATATCCTCGACAACACCAGCGACTCCCGCAATAGATACCACATCGCCGATACTATACTGGTCTTCCAGGAGAATAAAGAAGCCCGAAATGAAGTCCCTTACCAGGTTCTGGGCAGCGAAAGCGATAGCCAGACCGCCAATACCAATGGCGGCAATCAGAGAGGTAATATTCACACCGAATTCAGGCAATATCGTGATTACTGCGATAATCAGGACAATTATTCCGACGATTTTAACAAGTATGGAAGATAATGTGTCTGTCCGCTGCTGGGTATCCGTTTCGTCTTCGCCAGTCATCCGTCGAGACACGATTCTTTTTATGACAGAACGTATTATCGGACGACAAATAAGGTAGACTGCGACGGCAATAGCGATAATAACAATGACTCTGATACCTGTACTCATGAACCAATCCATAATAACCTCCTCATATAATTAGGAATTACAAATAAATTATATCACGACATTTCAATTTGGTTACTAAACCGATGTCCAGAATGTATAACAGTGGCCAAGATATCTCGAAAAAGTGGTAGTTGGACTTAGCCCCTCTTTCGGCCGGGGCATTGTCGAAGAAGAGCTACAAGGTATAATTCCTGTCTATCGCAGGTACGAGTTCGGGCAAGATAGGACAGCGACTGATCCAGTAATGGCTATATGCGTAGTGTCACTTTCTCAGGATGGCTAGTATACCAACCACGATAAAGCCAATTCCCAGGATCCATCGCAGCAAGTCCGGTACAGCTAGAATCAATATTCCAATAACAATCGCTATTATCCCCATCGTCAATCCAGTTATAGGCATCTTCATAGTCCTTTACCTCCTGTGCTGAATTTGAAGCTACAGTTTCTATTATGATTAATGAAGTGTCAGAAAGTCAATAGCCTGTCCTAAATAAAAGACTGAGAGGAATTCGGGAAAGATAAAATTTAGCCGGCTGAATTTCTCCCCTAATTAAATAACACAACCATTATCTTGACCCGCAGCGATGCCATATCTATAATGTCGTGATTAAAAAATAAAGAGGTGGCTCTATGATTAAATCAAGATTGTGTGACCTAATTGGAATCAAGTATCCCATTATACAGGCGGGAATGGGCCCCTTCAGCAACAACAATCTCTGTGTTGCTACAGCAAACGCAGGTGTCCTCGGGCTGCTTTCCACAAGCGGCGTTTTTAACAAAGATGATCAGCCATGGATTTACAACGACTTTGTGAGAACCGGAGAAGCTGACCCCGAAGACGATATGGCTACGGTACTGGAAAAGGTGCTGAAACGGACATACAGGCTGGTAAAAGATAAGGGTGGTATTTTCGGTATCAATGTGATGGTTTCAAAGGAAGTTCTCCCGGCTTCACACATCATGATTGATACGGCCATCAGGGTTTGCCAGGAGAACCCTGATATGAAGAAGCATTTCAAAGTGATGTATACATCTGCCGGCGACCCTCTTGGCTGGGAAGATAAAATAAAGGGAGCAGGATTTACCTGGATACATATTGTTCCATCTGTTAGGGCAGCTTTGCGCTGTAAGAAAGCTGGCGTCGATGTGATAGTAGCTTCCGGCCATGAGGGCGGTTTCCATACCTCGTGGGAGCCAGTCCATTCAATGATTCTGCTTCCAGCCGTGGTGGAGGAAGTATCAGACGAAAAGACCATGGTTGTCGGTGCCGGTGGGTTCTGCGATGGCAAGACACTGGCGGCGGCGCTGCTAATGGGTGCGGACGGTGTGCTCATGGGGACCCGCTTTCTAGCAACACAGGAAAGTGATTTCCATCGGATGTGGAAACAGGAAGTTGTGGACGCAGGCGATAGAGCAACCCTTGTAGCGCGCGGTTTTGTCGGGCCTGCCCGGTGGCTGAAAACACCCCGCAGCCAGGAACACGCTAAAAATACCCTCCAGAAATCGCCTGGCGTTTTCCTGGGTACTCCCGATGATTACGCAACGCTCGACATGTCTTTGATTGATTTTGAGATCGAATCAATGAAAGCCACCTTCGAGGGAAATAGGGAAAAAGCGCTCATGGCTGCCGGTGAGGCGGCTCAGCGAATTAAAGATATGCCCAAGGTTGACGATTTAGTACAGAAGATCGTCGGGGAAGCAGAAACTATCCTCAGGGAAGTCCCGAAAAGGATTCTGGTGTAAGGTTTAAGTCAGACTATGATAAAGGGCAGCAGTTTTCTCACTCTGCTCATAGGTTCTTGACACCGTAAATTTTTCCCAAAATCTTCTGCGTAAGGCTAGATATGAAACTCGACTATGTCGCCATCTTGAAGTACATGTCCCTTGCTGACCCTCTGCCCAGCATACTTTCCTGAGCCCCAAACGACAGCATACTTCAAATTCTGACGGAAGTCCTTATGGAGGCTCTCAGCAGCTTCTTCCACTGTGCTGCCCTTCTCCACTATCATAGGGTCGGTCGGGTCGGTCTTGCTGCCGGGGGTCTTGGTATAAACCCGGACGATATTCAGGGCTTGATAAATTGCTCTTTTGAACTCCTCCAGGCCGCCACCTTCCCTGGCTGAAATGGAAACCAGGGAAAACAGCCTGGTATATTGCGAGCGCAAGAGCTCCCAATTCTCGTTTGAGTCTGCCAGCTCATTCTTGTTCCCCACGATTAACATCTTCCTGGGATAACTCCCCGGAGTTGCTTGTGTACCATTATCCGTTAAGGGCTCTATTCTTGCTTCTCTTAGCCCTTGGAGAGCTGCCTCTACCTGGCTTATTGGCTCCCGGGATAAATCTATTACAATGGCAATGAGGTCGGCGTTTCTGAGGCTATTTGCTAACAGTACTCTCACTTCTTTGTGCCCGATGGGCGGCGTATCCACCAGTTGTATCTGGGTATCTTCAAACTTCATCATTCCCGGAATAGGGGTCTTGGTAGTGAAGGGATATTCAGCTATCTCAGGGATAGCCTCGGTTAGCGCCGCTAATAGCTGTGATTTCCCGGCATTGGCTGGCCCGACTAACATTACCTGTCCGGCACCCTCCCTGCTGATATAGAAGCCTGCTCTCCTGGCTGTGGCGTACTTTTTTTCTGCCTCTTGCGAAAACTTGGCAATCTTGCGCCTTAGCCCGGCATGAAGCTTATCGGTGCCTTTATGCCTGGGCATAATGGCAAGCATTGCTTGCAGGGCGGCAATTTTTTCCTCTGGCTCCCTGGCTGCTCTGAATCTCTTCTCAGCCTCGAAATACTGTGGCGGTAGATTCGCTGGCATATAACTAATTTTAACATTATGCCCTTTCTATCGAAACACCCAGTGCTCTTTCCCTTCCTTCACAAAAAGAGGGCTGGTTAGCTGTGATTTGTGCCGCTAGGTCACTCTTGGTTTTTTATGGTGGTGAAAAGTTCGTTAGCAAAAATGTTAGCAAATTAAAAGATGCTAGAGACAAACCGTCGAACAAACTCTTTACGGCGTTTAGCTAGCTCATTTGCGAGGAAGAGAGTCGTAAGGTTATTGTGATAGTGGCTTCTGAAATAATCTCGAACTTTTGCTAGAGCATCCTTACCCTTGATTAGATTATGACGTTGAGATTTGTCATTCCAAATAGACGCTAAATTGGGACGTATCTCGGCGTAAACTGTGCTGATGTCCTTGGCTCTGTATCTGTCGGAATAACCTTTCGCGAATTCAGCGTATTTAAGAAAGCACATCGCCTCCTCTTGTTCGTATATCTTATCAAGATAATCATCAAGTTCTTGTCGACTTGCGTTCTTTGGTAATAATTCAACTAGAAAATCCTGTTCCAAGAATAAATTCTCTATTTCCTTTCCCGGCGTGAACGTGATTTTTACATTTTTAGATTGTAAATCATGGATAATGCTCTCGTGGAAATCGGCAGGATAATAGTCTTTATCTAACAGAATTGAACACTCAATATCCTTGCCAAAAAAAGTTTTATAAGCCTTTCGATAATCTGCGTAATGTTTCCACTGCGAAGAACCTGATAATCTAATGTTTTGAGTTTTTTTGTTTATCCCGAAGTGAGATGCAAACATCACAAGTATATCGTAATCTGTTTTATGTTCTGTAAACAGAAGAGAATCAACATCTTCAAACTGTGAAGCATATAGATTAACACTACTTCCAATGCTTTTTCGAATGCTTTCGATCGCGTGCAAGTCAGATGACTTTCTTAACTTTGCTTTAGTTGTACCTTTTTGTACATGAATAATGTGAGTGATATCAACATTGCTCATTAATTCAGTGGAATGAGTAGCGATAATTGCAGTTCCTGAGTAATAGTTTTGTAGTAGTTGTATCAGGTCATTTTGTTTCTCCGGATGCAAGAAGATTTCGGGTTCATCCAATATTAGAACGGGATGTTCAGATAATCTGACTAAGTGAATTAATATCTGGAGCCAAATTTGAAGACCTTGTCCAGCCCATCCAATTTCAGCACAAAAATCACCGTCTTCATACAAACAAGTAAGGAAAGCACTAGATCGGTCACATTCAGTTTTTTGAAGCTGAATGCCTTCCCAGGTTTCCTTCAGTATCTGTTGTATAAGAGAATATTGGTCATCATCAATTAAGTGATATAAATGATTTCTTAAGTGTTGTGGAGCTAACGTAGTGTCTATTGTTTTCATTACGTATCCTTGGTCTAACAACTTCTCGCGTTGAGCAAGTTGTCCTAAGGGTGGAAGAAATCCGAATTGTTGACTTAAGGAAGAATGAATGTGTGGTGGGAGAACGCAGGTAATGGAATTTTTGGTACTATCTAACAAAACTGTAATTGTTTTTCCATTATCGAAAATAGCCTGAATATCAGCTTGACCCTCTTCAAAACGGTATATCATGCTACTTATGTCAATATCTTTAGTATCTTTCTTGGGAAGTTCTCTTACTAGCGGAGTCGGAGAATACTTCGCAGACTTCAATGCGCTACTGATAAGACGTAAGGCACGTATTATTGTTGTTTTTCCGGCATTGTTTTTCCCTGTAATTAAGATGCAAGATTTTGCGTCACTTGGAAATTCTAGTGAATAATCTTCAAAAGGGCCAAAATTATAGAGATGCAGTTCTTTTAATTTCATTTCAACGGTGCCATTTATTATAGCTGAAGATTAACAAAAAAATACAAAAGGTATGTCCCTGAGCGTGAGAAGAAGTAATTCCTGATACCTTTTTATTGGCGATTTAGCTTCAGATGATGGTATAATGTGCGCTAGCATTTTGGAAAAACTAGACTATTACTACAAAGGAGGAACAATGGTACGCGGTAAGAAAAAGGTTGGGTTTAAGCCAATGTACGGGGTAAAGGTCGAAAAGAATGTCTATGTTCCAGCTCGTGATGGAGTGCAGCTGGCGGTTGATATTTACCGTCCGGGCGCACCTGGCAAGTTCCCGGCCTTGCTTGCTTTATCTCCTTACGGCAAGGAGGTACAAACATTTGACACGCCTCCGCAACCGTTCGGAAAATCGGTTTTTGAAGCATCAATAGAAGCTGGCGACCCCGACTTTTACGTGCCCCGGGGTTACGTTTACGTGATAGGAGACTTGAGAGGCACAGGCTACTCGGAGGGTGAATATGAAGGCCTCTTTTCTAAAAAGGAAGGAGAAGACGGCGCCGATATTGTAGAGTGGTTGGCGCAGCAGTCCTGGTGCAATGGCAAAATCGGGATGGCGGGTATCTGCTATTTTGCCACAATCCAGCTTTTTGTAGCCGCGGAACAGCCGCCACATCTGAAAGCAATCTGTCCCTGGGAGATATTCGGCGACGACTTATATAACCACGGTTTGTATGAAGGCGGAGTTCTGAATATATTTCTCTACGGTCTGTACACCGGTACGCATCCCGCACGGTGTGGTTATGCCCCCAAGAATGTTATATCAGCTATGATAAAGAACACACCTCCAAAAAAGCTGGAACAGCTTGTAGAGAAAGCCCTGAGTAATCCGGATTTAAGACAATACCCTTACCTCTATCATTTGCTCAAGTATCCGGAGAAAAATCCTGTCCTCTTCGACTTCATGCTGAATCCCAATGATGGGCCATATTATTGGGAGAGGTCAGTTTGCAACAGGGTTAACAAGATAAAAGTCCCCGCTTATGTGGGAGGGCCTCTATTCAGCTTCTTCTCCCAACCGCAGATTAATATCTATAACACGCTGAAAGTCCCCAAGAAATTCTTACTGTATTCTAATATGGGGACCCGCCCATGGAAGACACAACACGAAGAGGTCTTGAGATGGTATGATTACTGGCTTAAGGGTATTGATACGGGTATTATGGATGAGCCACCGATAAGATACTATACTGCGGTGGACAACAAATGGTCCAAGGCGAATGAGTGGCCGATTGAAAGTACTGCCTGGACGAAATTCTATCTTAACAGCCTGGAGAGTTTGTCGCCGGAACCGGACAATTACAACGATGTTCCGGATTGTTTTGTCCAGCAGCCCCTTTATGTATCGGAAAAAAGAGCCCGTGTTCAGTATCTGACTCCGCCCCTAGCCGAAGACCTGCAGGTAACCGGCCCCCCGAGGATAATCTTTTACGCTGCCATAGATGCAGACGATACAAACTTCAGAATAGACGTAAGAGAAGAACCTTCGGATAACAGCGGCATACTACCGTTGGCTTCGGGCTGGCTCAAAGCCTCTTTCAGGGCCCTCGATAAGAATAAGACAACGCCCTGGGAAATCGGACACGACTTCACAAAATCAATTCCCGTAGGACCGGGGGAGATCAACGAATACGTCGCTCAGCTACGCCCGATTTCTTATACGTTTAAGGCAGGCCATCGCATCAAGCTGGAAATATCAAGCATCGATATTCCTACCGACCCCGAAACATATGATGTAATGTGGCACGTCTGCAGCAGCAAACCAACACTCCATAAAATCTACCGCGATGGTAAATACCCCTCACACTTGCTCTTACCAGTCATTCCAAAAGACTAATATATCACAGTAAAATCACTAGGTGAGACAGTTCACCCAAAATTAGGAGATACAAAAGGTACGTCCCTGAGCGTGGAAGTGGGTAAACCCTGATACCTTTATATTGGCGATTTAGCTT
>JAUWFX010000147.1 GCA_030606765.1 Dehalococcoidia bacterium | reverse complement strand
TACCCTTCCAAAGATGGTCGAGCAATCGCCCAGGGCAGGCTGCGATGATTTCGATTCCATTACGCAGTCTCCAGGTTTGCTGTTCCATACTCACACCACCGTAAATGGCAATACCCCGCAACCCGGTTTGTTTCCCCAATTTGTTTATAGTTTCATATGTTTGCTCAGCCAGCTCACGTGTGGGCGAGATTATGAGAGCACTTACACGACCTCTTGGGCTTTGCAACAGACGCTGCAGAATTGGCAGTACAAAAGCTGCAGTCTTGCCGGTTCCGGTCTGGGCCAGACCAATGAGATCGCGGCCCTGCATAATTGGCGGGATAGATTTAGCTTGGATTGGTGTGGGTGTAATGTAACCGAGTGCCTGTACACCAGCCATGACCCTCGGATGAAAATTAAAGGTTTCGAAGTTCATTATGTCTCCTTATGTCGGGTAGGCTAATACCTTTTCTGCCTTCCGCCCCTGGGTCTACCGCCTCTGTCACTACCGTAACCACCACCGTAGCCACCACCCCTCCTATCATCATAGGACCCACCGCCTCTGTTGTCAGAACGAGGACGTGCCTCATTAACCACAATAGTTCGCTCTCTTAGCACCTTCCCGTTAAGGCCTGTGATTGCAGCTTCAGCCTCAGACTTTGAGGCCATTTCAACAAAGCCAAATCCCTTAGGTTGCCCGCTGAACTTATCGTTCAGGATGCTTGCAGATATCACTTCTCCGTAAGCCAAGAATTCCTTCTGTAATTCCTCTTCGGTCACATCATAGGATAAATTACCTACATAGGTTCTCATATTAGAACCCTCCTTTTTAAATTACTTAAATCTTAATTGCCTGTTTGTTGCATCGCGACTTGCAATGACATATCACACCAACACATTCTAAAAACATGCATAACCTGGGTATCCCTGGACTATGTATGCTATTGAAGCTAGGCTAGCGTTATCTGCTCAGTCCGACCTTATTGTAGCGATCGCTACAATACACCAATCTCCCTTCGTCGTCAAACTTGAAGGAGACTTCGTCTTGCATGCTACCCTTAGCATACATATCCGGAAGGTTTAATAGCGTGATGTATAGTTGTCGCCACCGCTTCCACTACGCTGTGCTTTTCTTGCTCGGCGGCATTGGGGACAACGCTTAGGTTCATTCTGCAGGCCACGAGACGAATAGAACTCTTGTTCTCCAGCCGTGAAGATGAACTCTTGCCCGCAATCGGAGCATTGAAGTGACTTATCTTGAAAACTCATTGGATAACCTCCTCTTTTTAAATTTTAGTTAGAGTCCGGCTACCCAATACTTAAGATAAATCTGTTGAGATTCTAAGAAGCTTGTAATAACCTGAACTGAACTATGGCTATTATACACTAAGGAGAACTTCTTTGCAAAATGAGTGCAGACCCTCCTGTATGCCAGGTTGCTTTTATAATGTGATACTCTCTCCCCTCATAGTAACTAAATGACGAAGTGTTAAGCCGGGACATGGTGTTAAAAGGACTCTTGACTTGGTTCTGGGGTTGGCAGTTTTACAAGCCCGCTTCTTTTTTTAGAATTTCGGTCTTATCCGTTCTCTCCCAGGGCAGGTCGAGGTCTTCCCTGCCGAAATGCCCATAAGTGGCGGTTTGGCGGTAAATGGGACGGCGCAGATCCAAAGTCTTTATGATAGCCTCAGGGCGGAAGTCGAAATGCTTGTTGACGAGATTTGATATGATTTCATCGGGAACCTTCCCCGTGCTGAATGTCTCGATGGATAATGACAGGGGATGAGCTTTTCCGATAGTATAGGCAACCTGAAGCTCGAGGTAATCAGCAAGTCCAGCAGCTACCATATTCTTAGCGACATATCTGGCCATATAAGCGGCGGAGCGGTCTACCTTAGTGGGGTCTTTGCCTGAAAAGCAGCCCCCACCATGTCCGCAGGCACTGCCATAAGTATCAGCAATGATTTTGCGCCCGGTAAAACCGGTGTCGCTCACCGGCCCGCCAATGACAAACTGACCGGCGCTGTTAATGTAGTATGCAGTCTCGTTATCCAGCAAATTGGCGGGAATGGCCTTTTTAATAACCTGTTCTATGAGGTCGTGCTCGATGATTTTACGTTCCACCCCCGGGTCGTGATGAGCAGCCAGGGTAACACAAACCACCCTCCTGGGTATGCCATGACTATACTCTATCGTTACCTGAGATTTACCATCGGGTCTGAGGTAAGGCACAACCCCCTCTATTCTTGCCTGAGCCAAGCTCCAGCACAGCTTGTGCGCTAATGCAACAGGCAAAGGCATAAGCTCAGGAGTCTCTGTACAGGCAAAGCCAACCATCATCCCCTGGTCACCAGCGCCGGTTTTGTCTAAAACCCCGTCAGTGGCCTCTCCTACCCTTGTTTCTAAAGATTGGCCAACCCCGGCAGCGATATCGCTTGACTGTTCCTTAATTGAGACGAGGACTCCACAGGTCCGATAATCAAAGCCATATTCGGGTCTGGTATAGCCTACCTCCTTGATTACTTGGCGCACGATGTTGGGTATTTCCACATAACCCTTGCAGGTAACCTCACCTAGCACTATAACCATACCCATGGCCACAGAGACTTCGCAGGCCACCCGGGCGAAGGGGTCCTGTGCCAGCATGGCATCAAGGACAGCGTCTGAAATCTGGTCGCACAGCTTATCAGGATGTCCCTCGGTGACGCACTCCGCAGTGGCTAAATAAGAATCCGACTGATTGAAGCTATTCGGCATTTTTACTCCTTTTTATGTTCCCAATTCCCAGCTTGCCAGGTAATTCTTTTGCTCCTCGGTCAAGGAATCAATGGTGATATTCATGGAGGCGAGCTTCAGTTTACCTACCTCCTGGTCAATTTCCTCAGGCACAGGATAGACCGCGGGCTCAAGCTTTCCTTTAACCTTGGTAAGATACTCCAGACATAGAGCCTGGTTGGCAAAGCTCATGTCCATAACGCTGGCCGGGTGTCCCTCGGCGGCAGCTAGATTGATTAGCCTGCCCTCGCCCAACAGATAGATATGCCGTCCATCGCCTAAAGTGTATTCATCAACGGAAGAACGTATGCGTTGCTTCGATTTGGCCAGGCTTTCCAAAGCCGGGATGTTTATTTCTACATTGAAGTGGCCGCTATTAGCCAGAATAGCTCCGTCTTTCATCTCTAAAATGTGTGCCTTATCAATGACGTGGGTATCCCCCGTGGCGGTGATGAAGACCTCTCCTATCTCGCAAGCCTTGATCAAAGGCATGACCTGATAGCTATCCATGGCTGCTTCCAGGGCAGGGATAGGTTGGACCTCGGTGACGATAACCTGCGCCCCGAGCCCTTGAGCCCGCTTGGCTATCCCTTTGCCACACCAGCCATAGCCACAAACAACCACTTTCCTCCCCGCCCAGAGTATATTGGTAGCCCTGGTGATGCCATCAATTGTGCTTTGTCCCGTTCCATACCTGTTGTCAAAGAAATGTTTGGTTTGAGCGTCGTTTACGGCAATAATAGGATAAATCAATTTACCCGCCCTCGCCATGTTCCTCAGCCTGATGACCCCCGTGGTCGTTTCTTCAGTGCCGCCAATGACGTTAGCAGCCAGTTCGGTGTAATCCTTATGAAGGGTGGAAACCAGGTCCGCGCCATCATCCATGGTAATCTGAGGCTTATGTTCCAGGGCGGTGATGATATGTCGGTAGTAAGTCTCGTTATCTTCTCCCCTTATGGCGTTGACGGGAATGCCATAGTCAACCAGGGCAGCAGCTACGTCGTCCTGGGTACTCAAAGGGTTGGAGGCACACAGGACTACTTCAGCACCACCTTCTTTTAGAGCCAGAGCTAAATTGGCCGTTTCCGTCGTGACATGGAGGCAAGCAGAGACACGCACTCCCGCCAGGGGCTTTTCCCTGCCAAATCTTTCCTCTATTAGTTTGACGACTGGCATTTCCTTGCCAGCCCAGTCGATGCGAAGCCTGCCCTCTTGGGCCAGGGAGGGGTCTTTAATGTCGTAGTTCTTCATCTTTTTAGCTCCTTGAAAATGG
>JAUWFX010000151.1 GCA_030606765.1 Dehalococcoidia bacterium | reverse complement strand
TTTATCCATACCCATACCGCTGAGGAGGGAAGTGGCTGCTAGCATCTCCCGCATTCCCGGCCCTCCCTTGGGGCCTTCATAGCGAATGACGATTACCTCGCCTGACTTAAATTCGCCTTTCATTATCGCCGCCGTAGCCTCCTCTTCACTATTGAAAACCCTCGCTGGACCCCGATGAACTAACATCTCAGAAGCTACCGCAGCGCTTTTCACCACACTGCCATCAGGCGCTAAATTGCCAAATAATATGCTAATGCCACCAGTAGGAGCATGGGGTTGTGACAGGGGGCGGATTACTTCTCTATTTTTAACTTTTGCCCCGGCAATTATTTCCCCCAATGGCTTGCCCAAAATGGTGTTCGCCTCAAGCTTCAACAATCCCGATAGTTCGTGCATCATAGCGGGAATGCCACCGGCTAAGTCCAGGTCCTCAATATGATAATCACCGGCCGGGCTTAATTTGCAGATATGAGGAACGGAGTCGCTAATCTCATTTATCAGGGACAAGGGGAAATCTATCCCAGCCTCGTGTGCTATGGCAGCAAGATGCAACACAGAATTTGTGCTGCCCCCCAGAGCCATGTCTACGGCAAAGGCATTGTAAAGAGCATCCCTGGTGATAATGTCTTTAGGCCGAATATCTTTAGCCAGCGCTTCCATGACTTGCTGCCCGGCTTTATACGCTAATTGCCGGCGCCGTGCTTCCACCGCGGGTATTGTGCCGTTACCCGGCAAAGCCATCCCCAAGGCTTCGCTGAGACAATTCATAGTATTAGCAGTGAACATCCCGGCACAGCTCCCACAACCGGGGCAGGCGACCATCTCCAGCTCCTGCAACTCAGCCTCGGTCATTTTGCCTCTAGCTACTTCGCCTACAGCTTGAAAGACTGTAATAAGGTCAACGGACCTGGCAGCGTTTCCCTGGACAAACTTCCCGGCTAGCATGGGACCACCACTCACAAAAACGCAGGGCAAATTAAGCCTGGTTGCGGCCATCAGCATCCCCGGAATGACCTTATCGCAATTAGGGACAAATACCAGGCTATCGAAGGCATGAGCCTGAGCCAGGATTTCAACCGAATCAGCAATGAGTTCTCGGCTGGGCAAGCTGTATTTCATTCCCGGATGGTTCATAGCGATACCATCGCAAACAGCTATGGTATTGACCTCAAAAGGCACTCCGCCACGACTGCGAATCCCTTCTTTCACCGCCCTGGCGATTGTTTGCAGATGGATATGCCCGGGAACAATCTCGCTAAAGCTATTGATTACTCCGACAAAAGGCTTATCCCAGTCATCTGAAGAGCAACCTACGGCCCGCAGCAGCGCCCTGTGAGGCGCCCGCTCAATTCCTTTCTTCACCATGTCGCTTCGCATTTAACTCACCATATGAAAATCTTACACTTTTCGTGGAGATCCCGGTAAATTAAGGTCAGACTTTATCGGGGTTGATTTAACTTACGCTCCCTCAAATGAATTATGTCGCATAAAATAGCACAATGCCTAATTAGCGTCAATGCGATATCCTTTTGACCTAAGGCCTCAGTTTGTATTATGAATTAACCTGAGCTAAAATACGGGAGGCCATGTGTTTAGCAATACCAGTAAGGATTGTTTCCATAGACGGGAATGAGGCGGAAACAGAAATCGCCGGGGTGAGGCGTCGAGTTAGCATTGTCTTTACTCCAGAAGCCAAGCTAGGGGATTACGTATTGCTTCATACAGGATATGCCATAGGCGTTGTAGATGAGGCTGAAGCCGAGGAGACCTTGAAGCTCCTGGAAGAGATAGCAAGTCTAAGTGAAGTTCATTGACGAGTATCAAGACAGCAAGCTAGCCAGGGGACTAGCACGCAAAATTGCTAAGCGCTCCACCAAAACCATAAGACTAATGGAATTTTGCGGTGGGCACACGCATGCCATATTGCGATATGGAATTCGCCAATTAGTTCCCAAAACGGTGGAAATGAGGTCGGGGCCAGGCTGTCCCGTCTGTGTTACAGCAACTGCTGACCTGGACAAAGCCATCGCCCTGGCAAACCTGCCCGATGTTATCATCACTACTTTTGGGGACATGATAAGAGTTCCCGGCAGCTATTCTAGCTTGCAACAGGCAAGGGCTGAGGGAGCAGATGTACGAATAGTATATTCCACCATAGACGCTGTAGAGATAGCACAAGCCAACCCTGGGAAATCAGTCATCTTCATCGGCATCGGCTTTGAGACCACGGCGCCGACTATAGCTGCTTCTATACTTAAGGCACAGCAGGAGAAAACAGAAAACTTCTACGTTTTGTCTCTTAATAAGCTGACCCCTCCGGTGATGAAAGCGTTGCTCGACTCAGGCGAGATAAAGCTAGATGGCATCATCGGCCCTGGACATGTTAGTGTTATAATTGGTTCTCATCCCTATAAATTTATCCCCCACGATTATGGAGTGGCCTGTGTTATCTCGGGATTTGAACCGCTGGATATCCTGTTATGCATAGATAAGCTGGTGGAACAAATTGAAAAGGGCGAACCCAAAGTGGAGATAGCTTACCCCCGAGGAGTAAGGCCAGAGGGAAATAGAAAGGCCTGGCAACTGATGGAGACTGTTTTTAAGATTGGCGAAGCTAACTGGCGGGGGATTGGAATTGTCCCCCAAAGTGGCTTGACAATTAGAGGAAAATACGAGCGATTTGACGCCGACAAGGCTTTTTCAGTGAGCCTGAAACCACCGAGGGAGCCTAAGGGATGCCGGTGCGGGGATGTAATCCGTGGCGCAGCTATGCCACTTGAGTGCAAACTCTTTAGAAAGGTCTGCACCCCGGAAAGCCCTGTCGGCCCCTGCATGGTCTCCAGTGAAGGCGCCTGCGCCGCCTATTATCAATACGGGACTCTTGAAAATTTGCAAGGTTTTTAGGGTAGATATGGAGCAGGCTTATGAATGACAGCATTCTCTTAGCCCATGGCAGTGGTGGCAAATTGAGCCACGAACTGGTGGAGAAAAAATTCCTTCCTTTCCTGGCTAATCCGGCATTGAATAAATTAGATGACTCAGCTGTTTTCGAAGCCAGCGGGCGTCTGGCTTTCACCACCGATAGCTATGTGGTAAACCCCATCTTTTTCCCTGGCGGTGATATAGGCAAGCTAGCCGTTTGTGGCACGGTGAACGACTTAGCTATGAATGGAGCCAAGCCTCTATATTTGAGTCTCTCGGCAATCATAGAAGAAGGCTTTCTCTTAAGTGAGCTTGAGCAGATAGTGCAATCAATAAAGAAAGCTACTGAAGAAGCTGAGGTAAGTATAATCGCCGGGGATACCAAGGTGGTAAATCGAGGACAAGCTGATAAGTTGTTTATCACCACCTCGGGAGTAGGGATAATCTCTCCCGGGGTTGATATCTCAGGAGCCAACGCCAGAACTGGGGATAAGGTTCTGCTGAGTGGCACCATTGGCGACCACGGAATAGCTATAATGAGTCAGCGTGAAGGATTAAAGTTCTCCATGACTTTGGAAAGCGACTGTGCTCCATTGAATAAATTAGTGTCTCAACTGCTAGAGACCTCATCCAGGATTCATTGCCTACGTGACCCTACCAGGGGTGGGCTAGCGACCACGCTCAACGAATTGGCCCGGCAATCGAAGGTGGGCATTGTGGTAGAAGAGGCTAAGATACCAGTGAAGAAAGAGGTTAAAGCTGCCTGCGAACTCCTGGGGCTGGACCCCATTTATGTGGCAAATGAAGGCAAGCTGGTAGCTATAGTGGACCCCGCTGACGCCAATAAGATTCTTGCCCGCATGAGAAAAAATCGCTATGGTAGAGATGCTGCCATCATCGGCGAAGTAACCAAGGAGCACCTGGGAAAGGTGGTAATGAAAACAAAGCTCGGCCCTTCCCGAATCGTTGATATGCTTTCCGGGGAATTGCTGCCTCGAATATGTTAAATGGGTGCGGGATGGGCAGAAAATTTCTCTGCCCTTGCTATAATTGTTCTTTCAAA
>JAUWFX010000156.1 GCA_030606765.1 Dehalococcoidia bacterium | reverse complement strand
CACTAGTTTGAATATCCGGTTTAATATATGGCCTTCTATACCTCTTTTTTATCCAGTATGGGAAGCAGGAAAGCGAGGGCTTTTTGCTGAACATGGTTATGCATTCCGTTGCCCCTGCAGTCTGACCGCGCCTTAGAAGACACGAGGTTTAGAATGGCAAAGATGAAAAAAGTAGCTGTGCTAGGTGGAGGGAACGGCGCACACGCGATGGCTGCTGATCTGGCCTTGAAAGGGGTGGAGGTAAATATCTGCGAGGCGCCCGAGTTTGAGGAAAGCTTCCGCGCAACCCTCCAGAGTCAGAGGATAAAGCTGATCGACATGTGGAACAACGAGAAGATAGTTGAATTGAATAAGGCAACTACCGATTTCAGAGAGGCAGTAAAGGGGGTAAGTCATATCATGCTCCCTTTGCCAGCAATCGGTCACAGGCGATTTTTTGAAGCCATAGTGCCTTACCTTGAGAGCGGACAAGTTATTGTTGCATGGCCCGGGAATTACTCAGGGCTGTTATTCGCCAATATGCTAAGAGAGAGAAAGATAGATAAGTCCGTCACCATCGCGGAGGTTCATACCCTTCCCTGGGGCTGCAGGCTGGAATCTCCACGTGTGATAAAGATAATGGTCGAGGCCTGGAACCTGCTTCTGTCTGCATTCCCGGCAAAGAGCACCAGCAGTGTTATAGATGACCTGAAGGAGTTCTATCCCGTGGTTCCCGGCGAGAATGTCCTAGCCACTTCTCTCAACAATCTGAACCCAATTGTGCATCCTGTTGCTACCTTGCTGAATGCGGGCTGGATCGATACCCTGGGCAAGGATTTTCACCTCTACAAGTTCGGCACCACATTCTCGGTTGCTAAAGCGATTAAGGCGATCTATGAAGAGGTGGCCAAGCTGAGCCAGGCGATTGGCGTTGGCATGCTTGAGTATCCTGAGGAATCCTTCCGGTCAAGGGAAACCATCATGTCTTATTACTTCGAAGCCCCTTTCGACAGAGAGGGAGTGGTAGGTGATATCTCCGGACCGTCCTCGGTGAAGGGTCGGTACATAACTGAGGATGTGCCCTATGGGTTGGTCGTCATTTCTAAATTAGCAAAGAAGTTTGGGGTAGAGACCCCGATTATCGATAGTGTGATTACCCTGGCCTCGGTCATAAATCAGACGGATTATTACAGTGAGGGAAGGTCCCTTGAGGAG
This sequence comes from Dehalococcoidia bacterium, assembly GCA_030606765.1. The sequence goes on along the minus strand of JAUWFX010000156.1, from coordinate 2,238 downwards.
TTGGGAATAGCTGGACTGGACAGGAACGAGCTTGACAAAGTATTACAGGACGGGTTTTAGCGGATTTGATAGCAAAGGAGGCACAATGATGAACAAATCTGATAGCCTTTTCGACTTTATGGGAAGTAAGGGGCTGACCACTCTGGAGATCTTTTACAATCAGAAGCAGGACAGGTTTTTGCTTCGCGGTATGAGGGAATGGGATGATAATGTTCGGTTTGAGAGATATAACATCGACTTTACCATGGAAGATATTCTGACCGAAAACTACTTCGCAATGGGGACAGAGACAATGGTTTCAGAGCTTACAAAGTCTGGTTTGAAGGACTATTTAGAATACGTTGAGCAACTTATAAGGGAGCGACGGGACCACGGGATCGAGTTCTACTACCATCGTAAGAAAAACATCCGTGCAATGTACTGCAAACATGTCAATACTCTAGGCATAAAGAACCGTCGGCAAGCCATCCGAGCCGGCGCTATGCGTAGGCATGAGCTAAGCGAGTCCGAAATAGACGTTATAATAGACGGATTGAACATCGCTCAAGCCATGGCTTACAAGAATGCGATAGCCAGGATACCGTACGGAGGCTCGAAAATCCTGGTGCAATGCGCTCCAGTGGGACTCGATGACTTTGAATCAATGGGTTTCCTTGCCTATGTCACCGACAGGAGCCGCTCATTTACCGGCCCCGATATGAAGTTTGAACCTGAGATGGCAGACATTATTCGCGATAAATTTACCAGAAACTACACCGATGGCAGGAAGAGCCCCATGAAAACAAGTGGCGTGCCCACTGCCTACGGTGCATATCTTGCCATAAAGGAGGCGTGCGATTTTATCTATGGCGACCGAGATTTATCACATAGAAGGGTAGCAGTTCAGGGGCTGGGGGAAGTAGGATACCCATTGGCCGAGTATTTGCTGGGTGATAGGGCCAAGCTGTTGGTTACTGTCCGAGCGGACCTGTCCAAAGTGAAGAGTCTGCAGCAACGGTGGGGCGAGGGGCTGGTCGAATATGTGGAACCAGAAGAGATATATACTGTAGATGCCGATGTCTTTTCTCCCTCTGCCATGGGCGGAGTAATAACAAAGGACAGAATCGATACGTTTAAGTTCAAGATTATAGTAGGCGCAGCCAACAATCAGCTAAAGGCAACCAGCAAAGAGGAGGAAATAGAACTCGCCAGGGAACTTGCTGGCAGAGGGATTCTCTTCGTTATCGACTGGGCACACAATCCAGGTGGTGTGTTGTGCGCCTGGATGGAATGGGTCTATCAAGAAGAAGCTTCCTTCGAGAAGCTGAAGCCGAGGATCGAGCATATATGCCGGGACGATTTCAGGAGGTTACTGGAGGAAGCACAAGAGACAGGCAAGACACCTACAGAGCTGGTATATGAGAAGGTCGAGGACATAGTCTTCTCCGGCGCTGACTTCCCTGAGTCGCTGAATCCATAAGAAGCATGATAAAAGATTTCTCTTTATATGTTTTCATCAATCTCATGGAGATACCCGGTGGGGCGGCGGCAGACATGTTTGGGCAGAGGTAACAGGTCAGTTTTTCCAAAAACCCGCCTGAAGGGTTTTCCGGCTTATCAGTATGCTATTAGCTGTTGGTGCGAGAGCTGGAGCTGAGCCCCGGCTCTCCATTATGATGGACTTGCTTTATGTAGCTCGACAAGTGGAGTCCAGAGCTTTACTGATAAAGCAAAGAAAATATTCAGAGGCTCAACACAGTTCAGGACGCCATTCTCAATAATGCTCATTATCGCTGCCTGGTTTGAAGCGCCCAAATCTGAACGATTGCCGAAGGTGAGCTTTCTCATAATAACTATTGGCCTCAACTGCCGCTCAGCCCGATTATTTGTAGGCTTGATCGATGGGTCATCCAGGAACTGGAACAGTTCCTGATTGCAGAATTCTGTGGGGTCTCTCGCTTATTATCAACCCCCCTACTAAAAATTTACAGTAACTCTGAACTAGCTCAGCTGCGGAGTCTGAGATACATACGTAACACTCATGGTATGTTTAGTGGTAATAATTTACCGTGGGAGTTACTAGAATGAGAAAGTCAACCAGTACTTACGCTTGACAAGTAAAGAGATATTCCTGTAAAATATTGGTGTAGTGGTACTTTAACAATTGAATAGTGGAAGGAAGGTTTTGAGTAGAGAGCTTGATCCTGGCTCAGAATAAACGTTGGCGGTGCGCCTTATGCATGCAAGTCGAACGGTCGA
>JAUWFX010000088.1 GCA_030606765.1 Dehalococcoidia bacterium | reverse complement strand
TTCCTTCAGTTTGCCAAATAACCGCTCCCGTTCCATAACTATCTTGGCAACATTAGCACGAAGATACTCTATATCGGCCAGGGAAACTAGCACCGCAGCCTGGGCTGCGGCATTAGCATTATAGGGCTGCTTAATTTTCATCAGATAATCAGCAATTTCTGCGGGGAAAAAGCCGTAGCCTATCCTTAAGCCGGCTAGCCCGGCCCATTTGCTGAAGGTGCGCAAGACTATCAAGTTAGGGTAAGAGGGCACCAGATTGGCCACGGTCGCATTACTGAATTCAAAATAGGCTTCGTCCACAACAACAATTTTCCCAGTATCAACAAGCTCCATAATTTCCTTCTCCGGAGTAGTGTTACCCGTGGGATTATTGGGCGAGGCAACAAAGATGACCTTTGTTCTCCTGGTCAATGCCTTCTTTATACCGATTATATCAAGGGCAAATTTTTCGGTCCGTAGCACATCAATTACCCTGCCTCCACAAACATCGGTGCTAAATGGATACATACCGAATGTCGGTGGACAATTGATAACTTCGTCTCCGGGCTTGAGGAAAAGCCTGAGGATAAGGTCAATAAGTTCATCGCTGCCCATGCCGCAAACAATATGCTGGCGGCCCAGGCCGGTATATTTCTCTAAAGCCTTCCGTAGCTCTCTTTGCTGCGGGTCGGGGTAATTATGATAATAGGGATAAGTGGCTAGAGCTTGATAGACCTTTGGGGAACATCCATAAGGATTCTCGTTACCATCAAGCTTTGTTACTTTATTCGAAGGCAATTCAGCTTGTTGGCTCAAAACTTCTGTAGGCTCGATAGGGATGTACCCATTCATGGTCACTAGCTCAGGCCTGATAAGTTTTTCGATGTTCATTTCAGCCTTCTTTCTACCGCCTGAGCGTGGGCATCAAGACCCTCAGCCTTAGCTATTACCGCGGCAGCCTGGCTCAGTCCCCGCATGGCAGGCTCATCCAAGGCGATGATATTGGTAACCTTGAGGAAGTCCATAACACCCAGAGGAGACCCAAAACGAGCGCTGCCCCCAGTGGGCAATACATGGCTGGGACCGGCAACATAATCGCCTAGAACCACGGGCGAATTATTGCCTATGAAAATACAGCCGGCATTGCGAATTTTTGGGATCAAAGTTGAAGCGTCGGATGCCATAATGGAGAGGTGCTCCGGAGCAAAGAGATTGACCAACTCCATTGCTTGGGCCATGTCATCGACAAGCACAAGCATTCCGGCATCAACAGCTGTTCCGGCAGCTGAGCGCCGCTTTAATTTTCCCAGTTGTATCTCAATTTCCTTGTCTACCTGGTCAGCCAGGTCAGCCGAAGTAGTGATTAAAATTACTGAAGCCAGAGGGTCATGCTCAGCCTGGGCCAGGAGATCGGCGGCACAAAGGGCCGGGTCGGCTTTCTCATCGGCTACAATTATTATCTCGCTGGGACCTTCGAGTCCATCAATGTCCACTGTGCCATAAACCATTTTCTTGGCTAGGGTCACAAAGATGTTCCCTGGACCGCAAATCTTATCTACTCTGGATATCGACTTGCTACCAAAAGCTAATGCCGCAATAGCCTGAGCGCCGCCAAGTTTAAAAATGCGGTTGACCTTAGCAATGTCAGCGGCTACTAACGTGGAGGCAGGAATCCTGCCATCCTTAGCAGGCGGTGAAACCATAATGATTTCCTCAACACCAGCCACTTTGGCTGGTATGGCCATCATTAGCACTGTTGATGGATAGGCAGCAGTGCCGCCAGGCACATACAGGCCAACCCTTTGTAAGGGCAGAACCTGTTGCCTTAAGTGCTTGTCGATGGAGATTAGTCCGGCTTTGTGTCCACAGGCAAGATGGAAGTCTCGTATTCTTTTGGCTGCGAACTCAAGGGCCGAGACAAGTTCCTTGTCTATTGTGCCATAAGCGGCAACAATTTCCTGTCTGTCTACTTCCAGGGAATCCAGTCGGACTCCATCCAGTTTTTCAGTGTAATCAAAGAGGGCTTTATCGCCTTTATCCCGAACTTCGCCGATAATACGATCGACCACTTCTTGAACTGAAAGCTCTTCGCCGAAGACTTGCTTTATTTGTGCTGTTAGTCCCGGTGGCGTGGTGAAAGATTCCCAGAAATTTTCTCTGGTCAGTAATTGTCTTGCTTTATTGAATCCTTTGACTCTTTTCATATCAACTAAAACCAAAAGTCAAAAATTAAAAATCAAAATGACAAATTAAAATGTAAAATTTTTTATTTTTTGCTCTGTATTTTCGATTTTTGCATTTTAATTTTTTATCTACTTTAGCCCCGCTCGCAATTTCTGTGTAAGGAACTCCATTCTATCTTTTTTATCGGGAGATGCAAGACTATCTTTGTTGGCAATTAGACAAGCCGAAGATCGGAAGAGCACATCAATAATCTCTAATTTGTGCTGCTTGAGGGTCTTCCCTGTCTGGATATTATCAATAAGCATATCGGCGTCCTCGGGCAAAAAAGCCTCGCTCGCCCCCAAGGTTGGAATTAGCTTGTATGGGTTAATGTGATTGTCTCGAAGATACTTGTCGGCAATATTTATGTACTCCGAGGCTACTTTTAGAGGAGCAAGCTTGCTGCTCTGAACAAGTGACCTCAATTCATCAATGTCGGCCACGGGCATTTCCTGGCTCACGGCAGCGACAATTTTGACGGTGCCAAAGCCGAGAGCAAATAATTTCTTCACCGGGCTTGAGGGGAAGCGATAGAGGTGTTCCAGCAGCCAATCCTCACCGGTTATGGCTAAGTCGAAATTGCTATTAGCCACCTGCAGAGGCATATCCTGGGGCCTGATTACTTTGATGCCAAGCCAGTTTAAATCAGCGGAGGGTCGGCGGCTCACTACCTCTTCAGAATACCCCTGAAGTACCAGCCCGGTTCGCTTCAAAAACTGCGAAGCAGGTGCTTGCTGGTGTCCATCAGGCAAAGCCAGGTTGATTTCCTTTGCCTGCCACAATGGACGAGACCTCTTTAGTTCCTCAGAGATGTCAAGCCCATTTTCCATTGATGTCCGCGGCTCAGTGGTAAGCTTGGAGCTAAAACACGTCAATATCTGGCTCAAATCCTTGTTCTCCAGGCTCTCTCGATTGGCTATTAGAAAGGCAGTAACGGGGAGTAATCTTTTGAGGGGAATTAAGCCTTGAGTTGCTATATCTGCTCCACTCTTTCCCCAGAGCACCGCCAGGTCGGCATTTTCCGGGGGATAAGCTTCAGCAGCTCCCCACACCGGGAAAATCCTGAACCTTCTCATCCTGAGATTTAAGGCAAAAGCTTCAGCCAGATTAGGATACTCAGTTACTATACGATAATCATTTCTCCGGGCTGATAACTCATTGAGATTAGCTATCCCTGCCTGAGCACTGGCAACCACATGTATACAGCCTTCACCGTAATTTAGACTCGATATTTTTACCAGAGCTCCTGCTGGATATTTCACCAGGAATTCTTCAATCCAATCCGAACCACAAATACCCAGGTCATAATTCCCTACAGCCACCTGTATGGAAATATCTTTTTCCTGAAGTATTTTAGCTGAAAGACTGGGAAACCTTGCCGAGCGAAGACGATATTGCTTTGTTCTATCGCTGTAACCCTCAAATCCCAGGTCTATCTCGGCAAGCAAGCTAGCTGTAGGCGATAGGAACCTGCCTTTAGGGAGAGCGAGTTTTATGTAGCCGTCTTGGTAGGCTTTCATCCCTCACTTACCACTTTGAGAATCTCTGCCATAGAAGCGGCATCCCGCCGTCGCCTTTGTATACAATCCGTGAGCACAAACGGAGAGGGCTCTTTTCCCGAAACCAGGACAACCCACCTATAATTAGATTCTTCTCGACCCATGAAGTCAAGCTCTGCTGGGTGTCCGGCGTCACGAAGCGATTCCGCCACAGCAAAGCACGTCTTTGCTATTTCCGGAGTCAATTCCTTACCTTTAACCAAGATTCCAGATTCGCCCTTTTTCTCTTTCTCCAGCGGAAGTAATTTCATTATAGGGTCCACATATAGGGCAAATCCGCAGGCGGGGATGTCCTCTCCATTCATAAGGGGCACAAGGTTATCATATCTTCCCCCACCACCTATTTTTTTCCCAGCAGCCAAGAACTGAAAACAGATCCCAGTATAGTATTCAAAACCATGTATCGCTGTGATATCAATTTCATAGCTGCAACCCAGGTTATCCAGTAATGTGGTAATGCTTATGAGGTCCTCCAGACTGGACTTGAAGTCCTGCGAAGCTTTGGGGAATGAAGCTCTTACATTGTATAGAAAGCTGCTCGATTTTCCCTTGAGGCCCAATAGCGAAGCTATAAGCCTGTCGATTTCGGGGTTAGTGGATTTCGCCTTGGTCAATGCCTGCCAATCTCCTTCTAAAATGCGGCTTGTCATCTTAGCTTCCTCGCCGGGGCTGAACTTAAACTCTTTGAGCAATGCCTTCACCAAGCCCGCATGGGACAGTTGCAGCCCGACATTGCTGATGCCAAGTCTGCGGATAAGCTCTTTAGCCAGCAGCATTATCTCCACATCCGGAGCAAATTTGGCACCACCGAAAAACTCGGCACCACATTGCCATCGCTCCCTGTTCTCTTTCCCCGTTCCCTCGAAAGCGAAGATATTAGACACATAGAAAAGCCTGGCTAATTCTTGTCCACTTAGATTGTCGATGTAGAGTCTGGCTACAGGAATAGTGCCATCTGGCCTCAAGACAACCCGCTCACCACTCCAGCCATCCCAATCGAGAAAGGAATATACCTTGCTTAACATGCCCGGAGTAAGTGTTCCCGTAGCTGTAAACAAATAGAGGTATTCTAAGGTTGGCGTCCTCACCTCCTGGTAGCCCCAGTTACGACAACAAGTCCGGAAGACATCTTCAATACGGCGAAAGCGTAACATGTCCCCGGGGAGCAAGTCCTGCATTCCCTTGCATTTTTGGTTTTTCATCCTTAGCCTATTCTACACTAAGCTGTGTCCAGCTTCAATGATGTGTACTCGTCCAATATCTTAGTGTTACACCACCTTTCATAGTTTTATGCCATTGTAATGTTATATATGAATGTAGGGGCGAACACAGAAAGATAGGCAGATTTCTCTCCAGTGTTATACATATAAGCCCGAATTCAGTTGCAGTTGGGGACAAATTTGTTCAATAGCACTACAGATGAGCCGATATTCTTGGTGTAAGGGTTGTTCATTCTTAAAGTGCTGTTAAAAGAATCTTTCAAAACGTATTAAGGGCCGGGAGGAGGAAGTAAAAATGGCTACCGCAACAGAAAAGGCTCCGATGATGGTAAGATAAGAATGGATGGTAAAGATGGCATGCTATTGTCCATGATTTCCCATTTCAACCCGCTCAACTCAGGATACCCGTCTGAAGACCAGTTATGCCTACTTTCCGCTTTGCCTTGGATTTCCCGGTACTTTTGCGCCAACAACATCTTTGGTCTGGATTTTCAAGGGTCTGGATTTCGTCCAGAAGAAACCGCGTTCGTATCTCTCAAAATCAAGCCTGCGCACAAATTCAATCTTACTTATTGCGTAGCACAAGACCCACATCAGTCCGCAGAAAGGATGGCGAAGAAGGCTCGATATGATCGTTCGCCACAGACCGGGAACACTCATATCCCTGCCTATCAATTCTTTGCCGAAGTATTGATACGATCTATTGGTGTAGAAGAAGTACCTGCTCCACTGGTGACTGAAGTCAGCAATCGACTCGGGCGGCCCATAGTAGAATATAGCGTCGTCAGCCCATACAAACTCGCGACCCTGTTGAATGCAGGAATAGAAGATAAACTGGTCATCGGCCATAGAGAGTGGCAAAACAAGCTGCTCGTAAAAGTCTCTTGCTAGGGCCATTACGCGCCCATCTATGCTCCACCAGGAGATAGCTTTTGTGCTTCTGATCTTGTCTACTAGGATCCAGTCAAAATATGCTGCCTGCTTCGCCGGATTGAGGATAAAGCCAGGGCAGGGGCGGACAAGGCCACCCTGAGCCATTGCAACCTTACCATCACGAAGGTGTTGTACCAGCTTGGCTATGCTGTGTTCATTCGCTAACCGGACATCGGCATCAATAAAAACAATAAGTCCGGCGTTGGTGATTGAGAAGGCCAAGTTTATTGAGTCGATCTTGCCCTTTCTTTCCGCTTTAGTGATTAGCTTTACCCTTCGGTCTCTGGCAGCTACTTGTTGCACGATGTCATCTGTTTGATCCGTCGATGCATCCGAAATCACGTAGATATTCTGGATTTGAAACCAGTCATGTTGCTTTGCCATCATCACATCATGCAGCAAGCGTTCAATACAGCTTTCTTCGTTGAACGCAGGAATGACTACATCAATGATTATCTCTGCCCGCAGGGGCTTCTCCCTAGTCATATCCGGGGGGAAAAGTTCTAGCGTCTGTGATGTGCTCCCATATGCCATGTGTGCCTCCTTCTCGCTATCTTGGTTTGCTGATACTCCCATGGTTGAAATGCTAGTGCAATTACCAGGAGTAAGAGCCCAACCAGTTTCCTAACGGAAACTCCACTTCCTTTTGCTCTAGTTCCAGCTGCTTAGATAATGCACCGATGCATGCGTCATCCAAGACTGGTTTCTCCGCCGCGAGGAAGTAATTAGTAGTGGGCCAAGTGTGGTTCCGCCGTAATCTTGATTTTACCCAGATTTTTTAGGTTTCTTTCCACTGTGCCGGTCGCTCTAAAAATGGGGTTCCTCTTAACCACATCCCAAACATTTCCCACTGTTTCCTGTATAGCTATAATTTTCTCCTTGATAGTGGATAATTCACCCTTGATATCTGTTCGGAACGCTCGCAAACCAAAGAATATGGCAACAGCTATTCCTATGAAACCAAGAAATATCCCAATAGCTATTGCGATGTATCCCATAAAGATAGAATCCATTACCTAATCCCTCTAGGCCCTTTCATCAGTCCCGCCACTAAATTTCTGCTTTCCAACTAACATTATAGCACTCATTGAAACCTTTAGTGTAGCTTGGGATACAGAATTCTGGGAACAGTAACGGAGCTATGTAGAATCAGCTTTGGGAAGAGTTTCGCATATCCCTATGATCCTTAAGTTTGTTGCTTTTGATTGCTTAGTCTATAATTAACTTGAGGATAATGCGAGATGCTTAGAACCGGGCTTAAGCTTTTTTTCCTTGCTGTGCTTGTGCTTCCCGTAGCCGCGGGTTTAGGAGGCAGCCTGATCGCTGCCGCCAGCCCTACTACTGTGGAAGTTCTCACCGTGGATGGCACCATTCTACCCGTGATAGCTGACTATATCGACCGGGGTATCAGCCAGGCGGAGGAGAACGGCGCTACCGTCTGCATAATTGAGCTAGATACCCCCGGTGGGCTTCTGGACTCAACCGATAAGATAGTCAAAAGGATTATGAATGCCGACGTGCCCATCGTGGTTTACGTCTCACCCAAAGCTGCCTGGGCTGCCTCAGCGGGAACCTTCATTACACTATCTGCTCATATAGCGGCGATGACGCCGGGCACGACTATCGGCGCTGCCCATCCTGTAGCTGC